>JBLNGL010000347.1:0-5407 GCA_050264735.1 Ignavibacteria bacterium
GAATTTCAGGCCATAGTTCTTCAATTCCCGGGAAATGCTGCCGTAGATGATGCACAATACTATCTGGCGTTAAGCAGGTATAATAAAGGCGAATATATCCTTGCTGCATATGAGTTCAGCAAGCTTATAAAAAATATGTCCGCAAGCGAGTGGGTCGATGAAGCCCAGTTAATGCTGGCAGAATGTTACTATAATATTTCACCGAATTATACGCTTGATCAAACCTACACTAAAAAAGCTATCGAGGAATACCAGGCCTTTATCGATTTTTTTTCTACCAACCCTAAAGTTCCGGATGCCGAAAAAAAAATCGATGAACTGAATGAAAAACTTGCGCACAAGGAATATAATACCGCTTATATTTATGAAAAGCTGGAGTATTATAAAGCAGCATTATTATCTTATGATAATGTCATAGAAACTTATCATGATACAAAATACGCGCCTCTTGCAATGTACGATAAAATAAATCTTCTTATAAGGCGGGGAAGAAATGAAGAAGCCCTGAATGAAATCGCGAAATTTTTGGAAAGATATCCAAAAGATTCTAAAACTGAAGATGTGGAAAAAATTAAATCCTCCCTCGAGAATAAATTATCTGCCGCTAAGTAATGCTTAAAGCCAAAAAAGTCAGCGAATCAATTGTCGTGATGACAGAACTGGTTCTTCCGAACCATACTAATCAGCTTGGCCATTTATTAGGCGGACAAATGATGCACTGGATTGATATTTGCGCCGCTCTATGCGCAGCAAAGCACAACCAGAGAGTTTGTGTTACTGCATCAGTCGATCAAATAGATTTTCTTCACCCTGTGCATTTAGGCGATGCCGTATCTTTAACCGCTTCGGTCAACAGGGTTTTTAACACTTCAATGGAAATCGGCGTCAAGGTATTTGCTGAATCTTTCTGGGAAGGAAAGAGAGTGCATACCAATACAGCATACCTGACTTTTGTAAGTGTAGACAAAGAGGGAAAACCTGTAAGCGCCGTTCCGGCTTTCCCTGAAAGTGAAGAAGAAAAAAGAAGATACAAGGATGCTTTGCAGAGAAGAAAAAACAGACTGAAAGAGAGAAGCAAAGTAATTACCCGCTGATCGACTTTTATAGCTAAACTGACGAAATATTTGATTAATACGAAATGCAAGAAAAGGTGTGCAGGAATCTCCGTAATAAGAATTTAGTATTAATAGGTATATATACCTTCCTTCTCATCATTTTATTCAGTTCCGCATCAAATTCCCAAATACCTATAAATGGTTTCTGTAAGTACAATTCATACCAAATTAAACCTGAATATAGTTCACTTCATGCGGTTAATTATAATAGTGATTCTTATGCCGATCTGCTCCTTTATAATAATCAAAAGAAAGAAATTACGCAGCTGGAAGGAAGCTCATCCGGCATTTTTGAAAAACAGCTGTCCTATAATGTACCTTATGAAATAAATAAAGTTGTGCGGCTCTCGGATAAAAAAAATACAACCTTGGGCTATGCATTTACATCGCGTAGAGGAATGAGTGCAGGAATTTTAAAATTTTTAAAAAACGGGAAACCTCTTCTTTCCAGCAAAATAAAATTTAAATCTTATCCGGAGAATATTTCTGCTGCAGATATAGACAAAGATAACCAGCCGGAATTTATGGTATCCGGAGGTTCTTTTGAGGGTCTTGCCGTTATGCATGAAAAGAATGGAATGCTGGAAGAAACCTACATTGATAAAAAAAATTGCTACACCGGGGCAATATTTATCGATTTAACCAATGACGGTACTCCGGATATTGCTGCGTTTAACCTAATCAGCAGCTCACTTGAATTTTTTTATAATGACGGGAAGGGATCTTTCAGGAGAGAAAGGTCATTTAACTTTCCGGAAAAGGTTCATTCATTTAAAGTTTTTGATCTGAATCTGGATTCCTACCAGGATCTTATGTTTATCAGCGGTCGGTCTATTTTTATAATGTACGGCGATTTCCGTTCTTCATACGAGAAAAGAACTGTATTGGAGACAAAATATTCGCCTGATTCTTTCGTTATCGGAGATTACAATAGAGACGGAAGGATTGATTTAATTTATTTAAGTAAATCCAAATCAATTATTTCCGCCCTCTTCGCAGTGAACAAATCAAAATTCTATCCTGAAATTATATTGCTCCGAAAACCACAGATTTCGAATTTAATAACTTATTACAGTAAATTTATCAGAGGAATAGCTGCCATCAGTGAAAACGGCTTTATCTATACTATTTCGAGGCTCTCTTCTATTGCGGATGAAATTGGAATTTCTATTGGCGGGAACCCTTCTGTAATCAATTATTTTGATGCTGGAAATGACGGAATTTATGATATCTGTTTCATTGATGAATTTGATAACTCGCTGAAATTATTGGTTAGGAATAATGCCGGTATTCCCAGCCTGCTTTATTCATATACTTTGTTCGGTTTTCATTCTAAAATTCTTGTAGACAATGTTTCCGAAAGTATAAAAACCTTTTACTGCTACAAACCGGGCGGCAGGCTCATAGAAAAATTTAAAATAGATTTTATAAATAATAAATTGCAGAGAGATGAGATTTATTCCCCAGGAAATCTGATTGACTTTAAAGCTGCAAGAAGAGATACAGGTAAATACAGCCTTTATGTTTTATATGAAAAAAGCAAGGCTCTCGGATTTTCAGTTTTCACCAAAGCCGATGAATTTATATTTACCGAAAATTTTGAAAATATAGCTTTCAATATTTCTAATGCAGCAATTTCAACTACTAATAATATTGCATTCTTTTACTGGCAGGTTTCAAAAGATTCGTTGATGCTCACAAAGAAGGTGCTGCCGAGAAAGAGGAGAATAATTGATTCAAAGGAGTCTGCGGATGTTAAGCAATTAGTTACTTTCAAAAAGATTAATATAATTCATCCTCTCCAGGCAGCTAATGAATTAATTACTACTTTCATTGGCGATATTTTCAACAATAAAAAGGAAATCTGCATTAGTTTTATTTCCGATCTGTCCGGCTTGACAGACACAATCAACGAAAATGCCGCAGTTATTGCTGCACCAAAGAAATTAAACATATTGAGAAATATAAATTTTTCGGTTACCGATGATACCCAGATTTTCTTCGGGGAAATGACGTTTAACGGTTCTAAAAATTTGTTTATTTACAGCCCGGAAGAAAAAAAACTTAACAAGCTGAATTTTATTGAAAATTCCGGCAGGTATATATTATCTTCGGTTGCAGATTCAGTTGATATAAATTATTATTTTATAAAAAATATGAGTATGCGGAATTACCACCTTGTATATACGGATAAAAAGTCCGGATGTATATCGATCAGGAAAATCGGGTGATCTGTATTTTTAAATCTCTATTACTGAACCTGATGAGAATAAAGGTTCTTATAATCGAAATATTATTTAACAGGAATTAATTGCATAAATTCAGCAGATCTTTTTGTTTCACCGGATCCTTGTGGATTATTCTCTTTTTTATTTCGCTGAAAATTCCTGCCCAGGAACTAAATTCAAGCCGGCTGGATTCCTTGTACAACCGTTTTCTTTCATATAGGAATATAAGAACTGAAGGACTGCAATTATCTTCCCAAACAGATGATTCTGCTTTTGTAAAATGCGGCTTTGGCTTGATTGCTGAAGTAAGATTAAATTTTGAATTATTTACTCCCGGTCAGAAGAAAATATTAACAAAGCTCCTGCAGCGTCCGCAAGCGGATGCAAGCATAATAAGCCCTTCCGGATATTTCAGGATTCATTTTAATACCAGCGGTTTGGATGTTCCAAATTATGATACTTCTCTCAGTATCGAAGAAAATGCAATGCAGGTTGCGCAAACCGCAGATTCTACTTTCAATTTTGAAGTGAACTTTCTAGGGTATCCTCCGCCCCCTCAAGAAAACGGCGGAGGGACTGATAATCTATATGATATATATATAAGTTCTATCCGAGACTACGGCTATACTCAGCCTGAAGATTCCCTGGGAAACCAAAAATATGCATCCTTTATCGTAATTCATTACGATTACAAAGATAATTTTAATACAAAAGGTTTAGATGCAATGCGTGCAACAATCGCTCATGAAATGCATCATGCCATCCAGATTGGAAATTATACCTGGGATAAAGTTTATAATGATTTATTTTTTTACGAATTAACTTCCACATCAATGGAAGAGTTCGTTTTTGACACAGTCAATGACTACTACTTTTACATGCCGAGTTATTTCAGGAATTCCGGTGTTTCATTCGGCTCAAACAGCGGCTACAATATTGCTATTTGGAATCTTTACATGCAGAATAAGTTCGGGTTTGATATAATTAAAAGGCAGTGGGAACTTTTTGTTCAACCAGAAATAAGAGCTTTGGAAGTTATCTATACTTCAATCGACGAAAGAGGCTCTTCATTTAAAAAAGAATTAAATACATTCGGCATATGGACATACTTTACAAATAGAAGATTTCCTAAGGGTGTCGAACAGGGATACGCTTTTGAGGAAGGGGCTGCATATCCGCTAATCACTCCGTTGGCGGAACAGATTTTTACTCCACATGAGGATATTTATGATTTGTCCTTATATCCCGCTTCAAACAATTATTTAAGAGTGTTAAATGGTTTGGATACTTTAATTATTCTGATCTCAAATTCGGATTGGAATCAAGGGATAATTAATCCGGAATTGCAGGCCGGCTTCATTTACGGCTTATATGACCATTTTGTTTCAGGCAGCGATACAATAACAAGCAATTATTTTAAGACAAATCAAAGTGACGATCCTCTTTTCTGGACTACTACTGAAATTCTTAATGATGCGGTAATCATTCAGCCCATTATAATTAATGAACATCCTGCTTCCGTATTTCCATTGCCGTATACATACGGGAAGAACGGAAATTTTATAAGATTCGCTGTAACTAAATTTGAGAACACTACTGTTGATTTTAATATTTATACAATCGGGATGGAATTGGTTTACTCCGCTTCAATGAAACTGGACAGGTTTGATGAGCTCGGTAGTTATGTTGTGTCATGGAGTCCGGCTGATAATAAAAATAAAAGACTGGCTTCCGGCGTTTATCTTTATATAATAAAATCAGGAGAAAATATTCAGAAAGGTAAGTTTGTAGTATTTAACCAGTGATTATTAATTGCAGTATTGTTAAAATTTTTTTAAAGTCTGTTTAAAGAATTTTTTCACATCGATCAAAACAGATAAATGAATGCTTACTCTCTTCAGGCTCTTTCCATAAAAAAAACTTTCGGAAGAAGATTAGTTTTCAGCGGTATTAATTTCGGGCTGAATAATAACGGAATCTTCGGGATCAGCGGGCCTAACGGCTCAGGCAAATCAACTTTAGCTAAAATTCTCTCGGGATTAATTTCACCTTCAGGCGGAAAGG
>JBLNGL010000348.1:0-5701 GCA_050264735.1 Ignavibacteria bacterium
CTGCAGCTGAACAAGCTTTTTGATCTCCAGGTGAGCAAATTTCAAAGCATCAAGAAGAGTTTCTTCGCTTACCTCATTAGCTTCACCTTCAACCATCATAAGGGAATCTTCCGTACCGCCAACCACGAGTTCGAGATCTCCCTCCCCTATTTGAGCAAATGTTGGATTGGCTATAAATTCACCGTTTACCCTGCATATCCTGACTTCCGCCATCGGTCCTTCAAAAGGAATATCGGATATAGTCAAAGCTGCAGAAGCACCCACGGCTCCAAGAACATCGGCATCATTTTCACCGTCATGCGATAAAACCAATGCAATTATCTGGGTTTCATTTTTGAATTCCTTGGGGAAAAGAGGACGTATCGGTCTGTCTATTAGTCTTGCACTTAAGATTTCTTTTTCTGTAGGGCGTCCTTCCCGTTTTATATAACCTCCGGGAAATTTGCCTGCTGCAGATGTTTTTTCTCTATATTCAACCTGCAGCGGGAAGAAATCCTGATCTTCCGGAACTTGATCGGAAGCTACGGCAGTAACAAGAATCATTGTATCGCCATAGCGGATCATTACGGCGCCGTTTGCCTGTTTTGCATAACGGCCGGTTTCTATCGAGAAATTTTTGCCGCCTATTTCTACTTCTTTTTTTATAATCATAATTTAAAATACCTTTATTTCCTAATATTCAAATCTTTAATTATCGTTCTGTACCTTCCGATGTCTTTTTTCATAAGATAATCCAAAAGTCTTCTTCTTTTTCCTACCATCATCATTAATCCTCTTCTGGAGTGATGATCTTTTTTATGGAGATTAAAATGATCGGTTAGTTCATTTATTCTTGAAGTCAGCAATGCAATCTGAACTTCCGTTTTTCCGGAATCCTTTTCGCTGCTTCCATATTTCTGGATAATCTCCTGTTTTTTCTCTTTGGTCATTTTAGTGTCCTTATTTTTATTTATAATGTAACCCCAGAACAGACCGGAGTTAATTAATTAAAACTTAATCTGTGCCGATGAACCGATCCTGCTGAAAATTTCAAATCCGGTTTCCTTATCTTTTTTCATTTGTGCGATTAATTCATCGGCTGAGCTGAATTTCTCTTCACCCCTGATTCTTTCCACTAAATTTACGGTAATTTTTTCCCCGTAAATATCCTTATTAAAATCAAAGATATATGCTTCAGGGACGATCTCTCCCGAATCGTAAAAAGTAGGTCTTCTGCCGATGCTCAGCAGTCCGCAGAATTTATTCCCATCAACTATTATCTCAATTGCATAAATTCCCAATGCAGGCAGATGTTTATCATTATCAACTTTGATATTCGCAGTAGGAAAACCAAGCTTTCTTCCTCTTTTATCTCCCGCAACAACGTTTCCGGTTAAGGAATAATAACGGCCAAGAAAGGAATTTGCGGATTCCAGATCGCCGTTGTCTAAAGCTTTTCTAATTTTTGTACTATTGACTGTCTCTCCGTTAATCTTACATTCGCCGATTTCCGAAACAATAAAATTATAATTTTCTCCAAACTTTCTGAGAGTTTCTTTATTGCCGCTTCTTCCTTTGCCGAAATGGTGATCGAACCCTATTATGATTTCTCTTAATCCGATCCCTTTAATTATATAATTTAAAATGAATTCGCCGGCGTTGATCTGAGAAAACTCAGGAGTAAATTTTATGATAAGAAGATTTTGAATTCCCAGCGATTCCAGGATGGAAATTTTTTCTTCAGTGGTAGTAAGTAATTTTACCTTATTATCTTTAGAGAGGATGGTTCTGGGATGAGGGTTAAAGGTTATTAAAAAATTCCTGCAGTCATTCAGAGAAGCTTTCTCAACCACGGTTTTGATAATCTGCTTGTGTCCCAGATGAATCCCGTCGAATGTCCCCAGAGATAAGATTGTATTTTTATTCGAATCTGTTTCAGATATATCGTTATAAATTTTCATATTCCGTATTGATTACAGCCGGACAATAAATATACAGTATTTTGTATATTAATTAAATTATTCAGGATACCTTTGAGAAGATTCAACATTCTGCTGTTCTTCCCGGTTAGCATTTTCGTGCGTTTTAGAAAGCTCCTGCCAGATTAGAACTTTATTAACAAAATCTTCCAGGGTAAGGGAATTATCAACCGTATAGTCTCCGATCTTCAGTCTTCTTAAAGTACCCAGAATTCCTCCGCAGCCTAGTCTTTCCCCGAAATCGTTTGCAATAGCCCTGATGTAAGTTCCTTTCGAGCATGTAATTTCAAACTCAATCTCCGGAAGAGTTATTTTTTTTATAATGAAATTATGAATAACAACTTTCCTCGGTTCCCGGTAAATGCTTTTTCCGCTTCTTGCCAGGCGGTACAATGTTTTTCCGTCAATCTTTAGAGCCGAGTACATCGGCGGTGTCTGGAGAATCTCTCCAGTGAATTCTTCTTTAACCGAAAGAATCAGTTCTTCCGGAATTTCACCGGCAGATTTTCCTACGGTTACCTCAGTTTCAAGATCAAACGAGGGGGATGATTTACCAAGGATTATTGTGCCGGAATAAGTTTTTTCCAGATCGCTGATTACTGAAATTTTTTTTGTCAGCCTGCCAGTGCATACAATCAGAAGTCCGGTAGCAAGCGGATCCAGAGTACCGGCATGTCCGGCTTTTGCTCCCACGGTCTTTCGTATTTTCTCAACAACTTTAAAAGAGCTTATACCGCAGGGTTTATCAATCAATATTGTTTCACCGGTCCGGAAATTAATTTTGGAAAAATCAGAAGTTTCTTTTGTTATCATCTTCTTTATGAATCCTTCTGATTAATCCTTCTATTTTCTCAACATAATCGAGCGTATCGTCAATGAAAAATTTCAGTTCGGGAACGAATTTTATCCTAATGCGGGATGCAAGTTCAGAACGTATAAACCCGGTGCTTGCTTTAATTTTTTCAAGAACCTGCTCTCTCTTGTCTTTTTCAAAAACTGAAATATAAATTTTGGCAATTTTTATATCGGGACTTACTTTCACATTCGTCACTGTTAATAATCCAAAGGAATGATCCTGCATTTTCTGAAGTAATATCAAACTGATCTCTTCTTTTATCAAGTTTTCCATTTTATCTATTCGGTACGACATGTTCAAACCTTTCCGCTGTAAAATACTTAAAGAACAATCAAGCGAAACGGATCATCAATTTATGATTTTCGATTTAAGAATTTATATTTAAAACCTTAAATTCGCTAGTTCCTGTTGCAAATTTTTAAGCCAGTTTTTTCCTGGTTTCAACTAATTTGTAGGATTCTATAACATCGCCTGGTTTTATATCATTAAAATTGGTTATATTCAAACCGCATTCATAACCGGCATCCACTTCTCTTACATCATCCTTAAATCTTTTGAGGGAGGCAATGTCTCCTTCATGAATTACAATTCCATCCCGTATCAACCTTAATTTGCTGTTCCTTGTGATTTTTCCTTCCTGCACATAGCAACCGGCAATTGTCCCGAATTTCGGCACTTTGAATGTATCCCGGACTTCAAGAGTTGCAGTAATTTCTTCCGAGATAACAGGGGATAAAAGTCCTTCCAATGCCGATTTAACTTCGTTGATTGCATCGTAAATAACATTATATAAACGGATATCCACTTTTTGGTTTTCGGCAAGTCTTCTGGCATTAATATTAGGACGAACATGGAACCCGATAATAATTGCATCTGAAGCAGAGGCAAGGAGAACATCGCTTTCGGAAATTCCGCCTACTGCTTTGTGAATAACTCTTACCACGACTTCCTGATTGGATAGTTTCATTAAAGAATCGGATAATGCTTCAACCGAACCGTCGACATCGCCTTTTACAATAAGCGCCAACTCTTTAATTCCGCCGATGCTTATCTGAGCTGCTATTTCGTCCAAAGTAATATGATGTATCTGCTTCTGCTCCTGCTCTCTCCTCAGCTGCTGCCGTTTTAAACTTATCTCCCTTGCATCTCTTTCGGATTCCATTACTACAAATGTATCCCCGGCCTGCGGAGAACCTTCAAAGCCGAGGACTTGTGCAGGCGTTGAAGGGACTGCTTCATTTAATTTATTGCCTCTTTCATCAAACATCGCCCGGACCTTGCCGTGATAGATTCCGGCAACGAACGGATCTCCGATTTTTAAAGTTCCTTTTTGAACAAGTATAGTGCCTGTAATTCCTCTTCCTTTATCCAGCTCAGATTCAACCACAACTCCGCGCGGGAAGCGGTTATAATTTGCTTTTAAATCCAGCAGTTCCGCTTCAAGAAGAATTACTTCAAGCAGGTTTTCAATATTTTTCCCGGATTTAGCAGAAATTTCAACGCATTGATTTTTCCCTCCCCATTCTTCAACCAAAATATTCCTGTCTGCAAGCTGCTGCTTTATTTTGTCCGGGTTAGCACCGGGTTTATCAATTTTATTTATTGCAATTACGATCGGAACTCTTGCAGCCTGTGCATGATTAATTGCCTCAACTGTCTGAGGCATTACAGCATCATCTGCTGCGATAATCAGCACCACAATATCGGTAAGCTGCGCACCGCGGGCTCTCATTGCAGTGAATGCTTCGTGACCGGGTGTATCGAGGAATGTAATGGACTTTCCGTTCCCCACATCAACTTTATATGCTCCTATATGCTGCGTAATTCCGCCGGATTCACCTGCTACGACATTCGTATTCCTTATATAATCGAGCAGTGAAGTTTTGCCGTGATCTACATGTCCCATTATTGTAACAACCGGGGGTCTCGGCTGGAGCGAATCCCGAGGATCAGGGAAATCTTCCAGTGCTTCGGCCGTATATTCTTTTTCAAATTCTACTTCAAAATCGAATTCATCGGCGACAAGTGTAATCGTTTCAACATCAAGCCGCTGATTAATAGAAACCATCAAACCGAGCTCAATACATTTTGAAATTACATCTGCTACAGAAACCTCCATGAGATTTGCAAGTTCATTTACCGCAATAAACTCGGTGACTCTGATTTTATTCTTTTCTTTCGATTTTTCTATCAGCTTTCTTTCTTCTTCCGCTTCACGTTCTTTTCTTTTCTTCTTGCGGTGGCTTGCTCTTACGGAGGACATCGAGTCGTCCATGCTTAAAAGTGTTTTTCTAATCGCTTCCTTTACATCCTTCTGATCAATCTCGAATCTTTTAACTCTTTTCTTCTTTTTAGTAACCAGTGTATCTTCGTGGGTTTCGGCAGTAGTTTTTTTCTTGGCTTTAGGTTTCTTTTTCTTTTTTATCTCCCCGGCTTTTTCCTCTTTTTCTTTTGATTCGAGAAGACCCTTTTCTTTTTGATGTTCATCAAGATCCATCTTCCCGATTACCGTGAGTCTTTTTTTCTTTTCTTTTTCCGGGACAGCAGTTGTTTTTAAAGACACATTTTCCTCGATTTTTTCTAACTTATCAACTGGAGATGATTCGAGCAGAGTTAATTCAGGTTCTTCAGCAGCTTCAGCTTCAACGATTTTCTCAGCAGGAATCTCATGTTCATCTTTTTTAGGAATTTCAATCTCTTTTACGGATGCCTCAGTTTCAAACGATTTTGTCTCTTTGACTTCTTCCTTTTCTTCTTCTTCTTTTTCTACTCTCTTTTTATGGAATTCAGCCAGCTTTTTGTAATGTTTTTCCGCCTTTTCGATATCTTTTTTGAAATGATTATTTATATCCGAAATCATTTCATCGGAAAGAATTGACATGTGAGA
>JBLNGL010000349.1:0-9544 GCA_050264735.1 Ignavibacteria bacterium
GGCTCGCGGTATTATTTTTGAAGTACTTGATATTATTACGACAGCAAAAACAGGGAAATAAAACTCTTTTTTTTCATCCGGTTCTGTTTTCCCAAGAAAAGGCTTTTAAATTATTACATCGTTAGCCATAATATTTGGACAAGTCCAGATAACTTTGTGAAAACTAGTTGTGCAGCTGTAATATATAAAATAAAGGGAGGTTTTTTAATGAAAAAACTAATTTCAATCGTTCTATTAGGGCTGAGCTTATCCGGGAATTATTTTGCACAGCCCAAACTTTTCGGCTATAAGATTTCCGGCAATGGTGATATAATAAGCGATGTATTTCTTATACAAGATGGTTTTATTTTAGACAGCGCTACTTCAAGTAGTAGAACTTATCGTTTCGAATACAATGAAGATGGTAAGCTGAAAAGAGATATTAATTTTATTACATTCCGAGTTTTAGATACTACTGGCTCGCGTCCTCGGACAAGAATGGTTCCCGGTTACAGGCACTACTTTTATAATCAAGAGGGGGATATTGATTCTGTAGGAATGGGGATATGGAATGGTACTCCGCCGGCGGTCGATTCTGCTGGCTATAGAATCAGCTATTCTTACGATAATGAAGGAAATTTACTTTCGAAAAGTTATTCCAGTAATGGAGATACATTCTATGTAGAAGAAAACAGTTATGATTCATTTGGTAATATGCTTCTCAACAAGATAATACGGTTTGATTATGCAGATACAACATACAACATCAGAGAATATGACTCGCTTAGCAGATTAACCTTATCCAAACATTCTCAAAGCAGCAATCCCCAATATAGTTATCAGTATGTATATAATTATGATTCTTCCGGAAATATAAATTGTACCCAGCAGACCATTATTTTGGACAGTTTATATAACAGTTGGAATTATTACATGGAATTCGATGAATCCGGAAAGGCAGTATATGAAATTTTATCAAGGATATTTAATCCGGTCGATTCAACCTGGTTAGAAAATTCAGAAATATTCTTTGATTATGATGAAGAGAATAGAATCCTCAAAATGGGTGAAACCGCCCGGTTCCATTATAATACCGATGGGAATCTCGATACTTTAATAAATACCCATATCATAGCATCCGGTTATTTGGGAAACAGAGGGACATTAGTTGACTCTTACGGAAATCAATTATGGTTCCCGTTTCCTGATCCTGCTGGAGTGGTTAATTGCTACTATAGTACACTAATCACGGGTACTAAAAAAGAAGAAGTAAAAGTACAAACTTTTACCTTATCTCAAAATTATCCGAACCCATTTAATCCTACAACAACAATTACTTATACATTACCAAAAAGCAGTATAGTAACATTAAAAGTTTACGACATACTGGGGAAAGAGATTGCAACATTGGTGAATGAAGAGAAGCTGAGCGGAACTTATAATGTAACATGGAATGCATGGGAGGCAGCATCCGGCGTATACTTCTATAAAATTACTGCAGGTGAATATTCGAAGGTTAATAAGATGATGCTACTTAAATAAGCAAGCACATTAGAATAAGCGATTCAAACTAATCGTAATACTGTAATGTTAAAATAGGGAGGTTAATAATGAATAAACCCCTTTCAATCATTCTATTTGGGCTAATTATATACGGAGATTATTTTGCACAGCCCAAGCTTTTCGGATACAAGATTTCCGGCAATTGTGATATAATAAGCGATGTCTTTCTTATACACGACGGGTTTATTTTAGATAGTGCTACATCAATTAGTGGAACATATCGATTCGAATATAATGAAGATGGTAAGCTGAAAAGAGATATTAACTTTATCACGTTTGTAATACGTGATAGCATTACGGGTAGGGTAAAAAGAATACCTGGTTATAGAGATTATTTTTATAATGAAAGAGGAGATGTTGATTCGGTAAAATCCGGTCGTTGGAATGATACTTCAGGACTGGATGAGGATGGTTATAGGATTGATTATACTTTTGATAATAAAGGAAATTTACTTTCGAAAACTTATTCAAGCAATGGAGCTGCATACAGGCACGAAGAAAATAGTTACGATTCATCCGGTAATCTTATTTTAAATAAGATGATACAATATGATACTACTTATAATATATGGGAATATGATTCTCTTAATAGATTAACATTATCAAAATCATTCAGATTAAGTGGACTACCTAATAATATAGAGCAGTATGTATATCAATATGATTCTTCCGGGAATGTAAATTGTATATTCCAATCCACGGATTACGATACAATTTATCATAATGAGTTTGAATATTACCTGGAATTCGATGAGTCTGGGAAACTAGTATATGAAATAATGTACAGAGAATTTCATCCCTCCGATTCAACATGGTTGGATAGTATAGAGATATTTTTCGATTATGATGAATATGGCAAGATACTCAGGATGGGTGAGTCAGCCTGGTTCCGTTATAATGCCGATGGGAATCTTGATACGTTAGTGAATCTTCACACGGTAATCAGCGGTTATCTTGCTAGCAGAGCTACATTAATTGACTCATATGGAAATACTATTACACTTCCTGAATTTTACCTTTTTGAAAATTATTTTTACTACAGCACTCTTGTTACAGGCATTGAGGGAAATAAAGTAAATGAGATGAGTTTTACTTTATCTGAAAATTATCCGAACCCATTTAATCCTACAACAACAATTACTTATACATTACCAAAAAGCAGTATAGTAACATTAAAAGTTTACGACATACTCGGGAAAGAAGTAGCAACATTGGTCAATGAAGAGAAGCTGAGCGGAACTTATAATGTAACCTGGAATGCATGGGGGGCAGCATCCGGCGTATACTTCTATAAAATTACTGCAGGTGAATATTCGAAGGTTAATAAGATGATGCTACTGAAATAATTGAGAAGTTAACCAGGAAATACAAATTAATGAGCTTGGTAAAACATACACTGTGGATTATATCAAATAAAATATCTAATGAAAAAAAATATGATTCTATTGCATTGATATTCCAAATTTTTTCCATTCTAATAATAAGTAAACTTATTTAAGATGTCCGGAATGAGTATCCAAATCTTTTTTGTAATATATTTCATTTCAAAATCTGTTTAGCTTTAATATCCGGAACTTAATATGAAAAAAACTTTTACAATTATTATCTTGTTACTGCTGCTGCCAGTCTCTTTTTCCCAAAATTTTACCAATGAAACCCAAGAACAGCATGATGCCCGGATGCAATGGTGGCGTGAGGCGCGTTTCGGTTTATTTATCCATTGGGGATTATATGCAATTCCTGCCGGTCAATGGGATACGGTTACTACTTACGGAGAGTGGATCCGCAGTGAAGCGCAAATTCCGATTGAAGTTTATGATTCACTTATTTATAAATTCAACCCGGTAAAATTTAACGTCGCGGAATGGGTCGAGACGGCTAAAAATGCTGGAATGAAATATATTGTTATCACCTCAAAGCACCACGACGGCTTCTGCCTCTTCGATTCCAAAGAAACAGATTTCGATGTAATGTCTACTCCTTTTAAAAGGGATATTTTGAAAGAACTTTCGGAAGAATGCCATAAGCAAGGTATAAAACTTGGTTTCTACCATTCGATTATGGATTGGCACCATCCCGATTATGTTCCGAAAAGAGATTGGGATAAATTTTCAGGGAATGCGGATTATGAAAAATATGTGGAGCACATGAAAAAACAGCTCAAAGAGCTTTTAACAAATTACGGTGAAATTTCAATCCTCTGGTTTGACGGCGAATGGGAAAGCACATGGAGCGATGAACGCGGGAGAGACCTTTATGATTACGTCAGATCTCTTCAACCCAATATTATAATAAACAACAGGGTTTCCAGCAGCAGATCGGGAATGGAGGGATTTACAGCCGAGGGAGGATTTGCCGGCGATTTCGGAACACCTGAGCAGCAGATTCCGGCAACAGGTTTCCCAGGGATTGACTGGGAATCATGCATGACAATGAATGATCATTGGGGCTACAATAAAAATGATCATAACTGGAAACCGGCTAAGGAAATTATAAGACTGCTTACCGACATCGCATCCAAAGGAGGCAACTATCTTTTAAATGTAGGACCCACAGCGGAAGGCGTGTTTCCATCAGAAAGCGTCAGTATTCTTAATGAGGTGGGCAATTGGCTGAATGTTAATGGAGAATCAATTTACGGTACGAGTGCGAGTCCATTTAAAAAATTAGACTGGGGCAGATGCACTCAGAAAAGAATGGACAGCAAAACCAGACTCTTTCTCCATATTTTTGATTGGCCAAATTACGGAAAGCTCGTCCTTCCGGGAATATACAATAAACCGATAAACGCATTTTTTCTTACGGATAAAAATAAGTCGGCAATTAAGATAGAAAGAATAGAAAATAATTTAATTTTAAATCTTGGTGAAAAAATTCAGGATGAAAGAAATACTGTAGCCGTACTGGATATTGAAGGGAAACCTGATATAAATAATCCGCCGGAATTCGAATTTGATTCCGATATATTCATTGATAAAATAGATGTCAGATTAAAATCCAATCGTGAGAATATAAAAATTCATTACACAATTGACGGAAGCACTCCTTTATCTAGTTCCAGGTTGTATAAAGATAAAATTACATTGAATGAAACAAGCACAATAAAAGCCGGATGTTTCCGGGAGGGCAAACTTGTCAGCGGGATTTCTGAGGCATCATTTACAAAAGTCAAGCCTATTCCTTCTTTGAAAATTGAAAACCCAAAAAACGGAATCCATTACAAATATTTTGAGGGTAACTGGGGATTGCTTCCCGATTTTCATTCTCTTAAAGTAATTGAAGAAGGCACAATTCCCAACGTCAATTTGGGACCCAAAAAATCTCCGAATTACTTTGGATTTGAATACTCCGGATACATCAAAATTCCGGAAGACGGAATTTATACTTTTTACACTGCCTCCGATGACGGAAGCAGACTATACATCGGAGATACGCTTCTTGTTGATAATGACGGTCAGCATGCAATTGTAGAAAAGCAGGGGAGAATAGCTTTGTCAAAAGGATTTCATCCGATCCGTATAACATTTTTTGAAAGTGCAGGAGGAGAAGATCTTAAAGTATATTTTAGGAGATTGGGGATGAAAAAGGAGCAGGTTCCGGATTCGGTGTTATTTCATGATTAAATAATATTTAAAGAAAATCTATTACATATATAATTCTGGGATTGCCTGCAAGTAATAAGGGATTTAGTTATGAAGGATAAAATACTGTTTTTAGAATTGAAGACAGGCTTTGAAGATAATGGTCCTGCATGGATAGGGAAAGTAAAATTCTCTAAAACTGGCCTTACAGTTTATTTTAATAATAAGGGTTTTATAAAAGCTCGCGGGATTAAAGGCAATTATATTGATATTGAATCCGGTGAGGAATATTGGATCTCCGGAATTAAAAAAAATGGAAACGACCCTCATTGGGCAGGAACAGTCAAAATTCAGATTGACAGAAAAGTTGTAAATGATTATCTGAAAATTACTGGTAAAACGGACTTAGATTTTAAAAAATTTGAGTTGACAGATATTTCTGATTCATTTCCTATTGAGAGAATAAATAATCTGCAAAACAGGAAAATAGAATAATTAAATTCTTATTAAATCGAAATTAAATAGATCTATGGATATAAAAAATGTTCCGTTCAATGCAATCAATTGGGAAACTATTTCTTCCGAAGAACATCAAGGAAAAGAAGGCAAGTCAACTTGGAGAGTAGTTAGGCAGGGAAATATAAGAGCAAGAATTGTTGAATATTCTCCAGGTTATCTTGCCGATCATTGGTGCGAAAAAGGGCATGTGGTCTATGTATTGGACGGAGAATTTACTTCCGAACTTAAAGACGGAAGAAAATTTATTTTAACCAAAGGAATGAGCTATATAGTTGCTGATAATATAGATCCCCACAGATCAACTACAAAAAAAGGGGTAAAGCTTTTTATAGTGGACTAGTAGCACAGATTAATAATCTGTGCTACAATAAGAAATTTGCTGCTTATTGTTTATTTTTGCTTCATCAAGAATTTTACTTTAAGCAGTATAAAGGGGATTTCCCTTCATGAATTTGAAAACAGCAGTCTCAATCACTTTTTTTCTTTTATTTAATTTTGACTTATTACCTTTCAGTGCGGGCAAAGAGGACTCAACAATCACCTTAAAAAAACCTCTCAGAATTTACAAAACCACCCGTTTAACTGAAAGGCCTGTAATAGACGGAAACTTAAATGATCTCTGCTGGCTGACAACAGGCGAATGGGCGGGCGATTTTACCCAGTGGATTCCCAAGGAAGGAGCTGCACCATCCAAACCTACGGAATTAAAAGTCCTCTATGATGATAACAATATTTATGTGGCAATTAGAGCTTTTGATGACCCTGAAAAAATTATACGCAAAGCCGGCAGGCGCGATGAATTTGCAGGCGATGCAGTAGGAATAAATTTCGATAGTTACCACGATCATCGGACAGGATTTGAATTCAATGTAACTGCTGCCGGGCAGAAGGTAGATCTGCTTTTAACAAATCCGATGAATGCAGATTACAACTGGAATGCAGTTTGGTATGTGGAAGTCGGTATGGAAGATTCCGCATGGACTGCCGAATTTGAAATTCCCTTGACTCAGCTCCGCTACAGCAGCGAGGACGAGCAGATCTGGGGAATGCACAGCTGGCGGTGGATTGACCGGCTGGGTGAGGAAAGCGACTGGGGACCGGAGTCTTCACAAGAAGCAGGGATACTTTATCAGTTCGGAGAGCTACATGGAATTAAAGGACTCCCTCCTTCCCGCAGGATTGAAATAATGCCTTATACGCTCGGCAAGCTTAATACATTTAAAACCGAGCCGGAAAATCCTTATGCCTATAAAGGAAGATCCTGGCTGGGCAATGCCGGTCTCGATGCAAAAATAGGTTTATCGACAAACTTTACAGCCGATCTTACAATTAATCCCGATTTCGGTCAGGTTGAATCCGATCCGTCGGTAATGAACCTGACGGCTTTTGAAACTTTTTACGAGGAACGCCGCCCATTCTTCCTCGAAGGGAAAAATATTTTCACTTTTGATTTTGATAATAACACTATTTTTTACAGCCGGAGAATCGGACGCTTCCCCGTTTACCAGGTCGAATTGAGTGAGAATGAATTTATGGATTACCCCGATCAAACAACAATAATCAGCGCAGTAAAGGTGAGCGGGAAAAATGCACAGGGATTTTCATTAGGTCTGCTGCAGAGTGTAACCGCAAATGAAAAAGCAGAAATAAAATCATCCGGAACTACAAGAAATATTACAGTTGAACCATTAACAAGCTACACAGTCGCCCGTCTGCAGCAGGATTTTGAGGAAGGGAATACAGTTTTAGGCGGAATTTTTACTTCTACAAACAGGTTTATTAAGGATCCTCACCTGGAATCAATGAGCAGGAATGCGTTTACAGGCGGATTGGATTTCCTTCACTACTGGAATGATAAAGAATTTTACATTGATGCAAAATTAGCGGGCAGTTTTATAAACGGAAACGAAAAAGCAATTAGTGTGCTTCAAAATTCATCGGCAAGATTTTATCAGCGCCCTGATGCAGATCATTTAACTTTTGACAGCACAAGGACGAACCTTTCAGGCCATGGGGCAAGAATAAAATTTGGAAAAGGAAGCAAAGGACTATGGCGTTATTCTGCTGAATTTAATTTGCGGTCTCCCGGCTTGGATCTTAATGATATCGGTTTCATGCATACCGCCGATATATTCAAAGAAAAAGTTTTAGTTTCCTATTTCATTACAGAACCTGTTGCAATTTTTAGGACATACACTTTTGAAGCATCCCAGACAAATAACTGGGATTACGCAGTAAATTATTTATCTTCCGAAGCCGGCTTCAGAATTTATCTTGAATTCCTTAATAACTGGGCAGTTAATACAACATTTAATTTTATTTCCCAGGCTTTGGATACACGGCTGTTAAGAGGAGGATATGCCATGCTTGTACCTCCTGTCTGGTCGAACAATCTCTATTTCAGAACAGATTATTCTGAAAAAATTGTTTTTGATTTATCATCCAACATTTCCTTATCCGGCAGCAGCAGCACCCGCTACTATTTTATCCAGCCTGGAATATCCGTAATGCCTTCAAATGCATTGAAAATTTCGGCTAGTGTAAATTTTGCTTCGAATATTAATGAATTGCAGTATGTCGAGAAGAATTCAAGTGCTGATAAAGACAGGTATATTCTTGGGAAAATTGATCAGCGAACGCTCGGAGTTACATTCAGGATTGACTACAATATAACTCCTGAATTTTCAATTCAATATTACGGGAGCCCTTTTGCTTCAGTTGGTAAATATTCATCTTTTAAGATAGTAACCAGTCCCAAAGCCGACAATTATTACGACAGATTTTCAGCTCTAAATCCGGTTTTGAACGGGGATACTTACGAAGTATATTCAGATAATTCACAATTGGAATATACTTTTAAAAATCCGGATTTCAGCTTCCGCGAATTCAGATCGAATTTTGTAATCAGGTGGGAATACCGGCCGGGCTCCCAAATTTATCTTGTGTGGTCGCAGGACAGAAGCAGCTTTGTTAATCCGGCAAATAAATCGGTATACAACACATTCGGAAACATTTCAAATATTTATCCGAATAATGTATTCCTAATTAAATTCAATTATTGGTTTTCAATTTAGAAACCGCAGAAATTTACCACAGACAACACTGAGAATCGCAGAAGTCCGTTTACCGGGATGGCTGGCATTCCTGGCAGCGGAGCATAGTGCAAAAGGTTTTTTCTTCCTGCATTCCCAGAATTTTTCGGCTTCCGGATTTTCCGCAGATCTTTTATTAATGATTCTGCCCGCACATTCCGCATCCGGAATTACATGAATGTGCAAATGTAAAGGAAATGTATTGGGAAATTCCATTTTATATCTCTTACTGAGATCTCTTAAGCTATTCACTCTTATTCATTAAAAAATCTACCGCCGCATTGTAAACCATTTCAGCATCCAGTTCTTTAATGCATTTGAATTTTATATCATCGCGGAAGCAAATTAAAGGGCGCGGAGAATAGATAAAGCAGGGGGAACACTCCAATTGCAGGCTGACGGTTTTATATTCCGTATGCCAGGGATGAATGTAATTAATATTTGTAGGACCTATAATCGAAACCACTTTCAGTTTAAGTGCCGCTGCAACGTGCATTAAGCTTGAATCATTGCTTACGAATACTTTACAGCTTTTCATAACTGCCGCATTCTCAGTCAGGCTCCCCTTGGAGACTGTAAATGCATAAGGCGAATCAATCATTCTGCAGATATTTTTTTTAAGCTCTTCTTCGTCGGGTCCCCCAAAGATTAAGATCTTTGAATTAAAATTTTTAATAAGTCTTTTCCCAAGCTCGGCAAATTTTTCCGGCTCCCATCTCCTCCTGATATGATTCTTTAAGGTTGCACATCCCGGATGAAAACCGATAAGCAAATCATTTGCGGAAATATTTAGTTCTCTTAAAAAATCTT
>JBLNGL010000350.1:0-5713 GCA_050264735.1 Ignavibacteria bacterium
CGGTCAGATTTGCTTCACGCAGATCTGTTTGATCAAATAGTGCTTCTTTAAATTTTCCATTTTGCAAATCTGATTTAATGAAATTAACCTTGCTAAAAGTTACCCTATTAAATCTTGCACCTTGAAGATCTAATCCGCTTAAATCCAAATCTGAAATAACTATGTCTTCCAAAATCTCCCCGGCTTTTAATTTAGCAATTATTTCTTCTTTTGATAAGATTGTATTCATTTATCGGATAATTTGGTCATTTTAAGATTGGCTAATGTAAATTTAGTCCCTTTTATAATTGAATCGAGGAATTCCACTCCATATAAATTTGAACCGCTTAAATCGGTTCCGGTAAGATTTGCTTTTTCCATGCTTCCTTGAAAAAGATTCATTTTTGTAAATGCTGCATTTGTAAGATTCGTTTTTGTAAAACGGGCAAATTTCATATTTGCCGCATAAAGTTTTGCTTTTTCCATTATTGCAGAAGAAAAGTTAGCTCCCTCCATTTCGCTAAATGAAAAATCAGACTCGGCTAAGTTTGCCTTCTCCCATATTGATTCCAATCCTTTTGCATTTTGAAATGAAGCCTTTTTAAAATTGCATCCGCCGGAGGCTTTTAGCCCGGTTAAATCTGTTTCCGACAAATTAGCCTGAATGCCGGAAGCACCTTCAATAGAAGCCCCTTTTAGATTAGAACCTTGAAAATTGGCTTTATCCATAATGCATTTTGAAAAATCAGAATCCGTAAAATCACTTTTTAATAGTTTTGCTTCGGTTAAATCAGCTCCTGCAAAGAGAGAATTTTTTCCTTTAACCTCATTTAATTGAGAATTATGCATTTTTGCTTCTTCAAAGATTGAACCCTCAATCATTGCTCCGGAAAGGTTTGAGTTTGTAAGAATTGATTTGGTTAAATCAGCCTCCTTTATAAAGGCATTATTCAGTTTTGCGCCCGATAAATCGGTGAATGACAAATCAGCTCCTGTAAAGTCTGAGTTTGAAAGATCAGAATTTTTTAGATTTACATTAGATATGATTGCATTTTGAAAAACCAAACCGGATAAATTAAGTTCAGATAAATCTATTCCTCTTAAATCTTCACCTTCAAAACTTTCCTTTCGCTTTACACGTTCAATGAGCAGCTCTCTTGTAAGAGGTTCTTCACTTTTCTCCTCTTTGAAGCCAAGCTGTTTCAATATTTCTTCTTCCTGTTTTTTGTCTTCTTCACTTTGAGGAAGATTATCAGGGTCAAAACCGGATTCTATTAATGATGCTTCCATTTCCTGATCTGCTTTCGCCAGCTCTTTTTCCATTTCAATATCTTCTGTTTCAACTACCTCGACAGGTTCTATAAATTCCTCTTCAGATTCATTCATTTCTTGCTCTAAAAGATTGTTATAATATTGAACTGTCTTAGGCTGGTCTCCAATTTTTTCGGATACTATTAAAATATTCCGGATTTCTTCAAACTCTTCATCTTTAACATCTGTACAACCGCGCCATACAAGGGCTAGATTTTCGTTTTCAATATCCGTCCACAAGGTATCCAGGTTCATTTTTATTTCTTTAAAATGATTCTGATTTTCTTTGATTGATTCGTCAATAAAACATCTTACAGTTAATACGGGCAGCTGTGAATCATATTGCGAATGAAGCGGATGCAAATTTTCAAAATACAATTTCTCATCCCCATTCAAATATCCGCTGACTTGCATATCGGCAGGTGCGGCATTGAAATAACCCCAATCAAAATCTTTTGGAAACCAGGGCCATCGTTCTTTCAAATAACTTCCTTTGTATGAACCCAGCTTGGAGAACCGCTGCTTCCAAATCTGGTTTATTGCACCAAAGCCTGCAGGCTGCAATTTGGCGGAATGAGAAAGGATTTGTTCCCCGGCATTTGTTATGTTTGGTAAAGGATGAATCTTCTCGCCTTTTCCATTCTCAATTTTATTAGTTCCTTTTCCCACCGGATTTATTTCATATCCTTCTCCCCCGAAACTATTTTCATAGCGAAGTTCTATTTCCGAAAAGGGTTCCGGATTAGAAAAAGCGTTTGATAAAGATCCGGTCCAATGACGATTTCCGAAAACATTTAATGATTTTGATTTTGATCCGACCTGGAATTTTACAGATGAAGAATAAACCTTTTTACTTTGCGGGGGATGACATTTTCCTACTAATAAAAGATCTGCTCTCGGTTTAAAGTATGCAAAATCAGAAGCATACCGGGGACCGCCCATCATTTCCTTATCTTCAGGATAAAATTCATCGCCAGTTGGATAAAACTGCTCTTCCGACAAAACAGCCGGTTTGCCGGGCAATAAATCGAAAGTAGCTTTAACGATAAGAGTAAGAGAGTGCTTTGGATAGTTAATCCGGCCAGCTATAAATGCAAACTGAAATCCGGACTTGTTTACAATTTCCATATTTGGTTATAAGAATTTCAACCTAAATCTTTTATATTTTTACTCTCGAAAGTACCTTTTTTTGCATGTATTTCGGGAGTTCTTACTTCAATTTTTTCTTTTCCGTTCAAAAAAATCGTATCGCTTTTTATTAACACATGAGCCGACGGTGCAACGACGCTGATGTGGCCGTCTTTCTGAATGACTATTTTACTGCTTCCGCAGTTGATTACAACATTTGCATCTTTTAAAACCATTTTTGAGGTATCGGCAGTTCCACCGCCTCCTATTACCTTAGTTTCAATAGCTGAATCTATTTTTACCGTATCTTTTAATTCTTTGTCTTCTTTTGCAGTACCGCGTGAAATTACTTTTCCGGATGATCTTTTATATTCATAGCTATGATTATACTGCCGTTTATAAGCCACAAATCCGTCTACTGATCCCGCTATATAATTTGAACTTTTAAGGCCGAGATAATTATCCATTACAGCTCCTCCGTGAGTATTGGAGGTTATCCCATCCACGTTTATCTTATGAGTGCCTTTATACCATGTAGAATGATCTCCCTTAATAATTTCGGCAAGATTTTTCCCGACAGTTATAGTTTGATTACCTTGCAATTCCAGGTCGTAATCTCCTGTAGTATTTTGTTTGAAATCCTTGCTTACTTTAACAATAAAATCGCTTATTGTAGAGAGGTCAAAACTTTTCCCCATTGTTAAGGATGTTTCGTGTGAAGGAGTATAAAACCTTATGGTACCGGCTGCTGCATCCAAAAATATTTCATTCCCGTGCTTATCTTTAATTTTTATCCCTTCCGAACCGGCTTTATCCTCCATTATAATTTCATTATTGCCTGCCGTTCTAATTACATTCTGCGTTTTATTTGCATCCACTGAGGGTGACGCATTTGATGGATTCGGGATTGTACCTATTCCGATGGGTCTATCTACATTTCCGTCAACGCATGCCCATAATAATTCCGTATCGCCATGATTCGGAAAATGAATTCCGTAACCTGACCCTGAATATGCTTGAGTTAATCTTATAGGAAGAGTAGCTTCGCCGTTGTTTTTATCGCTTAAATCGAAATGCATTTTTGCAAAGTATCTTCCGTGATCGTCAATAAGAATATCATCGCCGCCTGAATCAATTTTTGCACTCATTATCCCGGTAATTTTTGGTACAGTGGTTTTTCTTGAAGGACGATATTCAATTTCTAAGGGAATTGCCGTAAAAATATTCTCATATGTCGGGAGTAATTTTGATGAAGCCGGAAGCAGTCCGAATAATCCCTGCTGATTGCCGATATGTTTGACTTTTGTAATTACATATTCGCTGTTCCAGCTTTCACGGTAATGTTTATCAAGCTTGAATTTATATCCGGCGGAAAAATACCTGCAGTCGCTTTTGCCGTTAAATATTTTACTTCCGGCTAAAAATTCCTGATTCCTTACCTTTGCCAGGGATTCAGCATCCTTTTCATTTTCAAAATCATCGCCGTAATCATAGTACAGGCCCGGATGCTCATCAATCTGGCTTTGTCCCATTAATTGCTTCTCAGGAAACATGTAGTTATAATCTTTAAGCTGAACCATTCCTGTCACAACTTTTTCTTTACAAGTAATTTCCCAGACTGATTCTTTTTCACTGAAAGGATCTTTATTGATGTTATATCCTATATTCTCCTCCAATGGAATAGAAGGAAGCTTGCTGTTTGAATCAGTGAATACAATAACATCTTTATCATCGCTATGATCGAAGTAGTAGTAGATTCCGAAATGTTCCAGGCGGCGGTTAAGAAAATTAAAATTAGTCTCCCCGTATTGCACTAAGTATTCTTTTTCGGGGTATTTGTTTTTTAAATCAATTTTTAAACTTTGTTTGGATAATCCGATATCCTCCAACATCATTTCGATTATTTTTTCAATATTAATATGCTGGTAAACTTCATTTTGAAATACAAGATTTAATCTCCAGATCTGCGGTACAAGAACCGCTTTATAAAAAACATAATCGCTGGTTTTTCCGTACTGCTCAAAACCGGAAATAATCCCGTGTATTTTGACCGGATCCTCATCTCCGCGGTTCAAAAAAAATGTTGCCGGATTATTCAGCACTTTTGATGAATCTATTTCGGGATCATCGGAAACAAGCTCTATCCTGTATTCGAAAAGATTAGATATTTCTTCTTCCGCCTCAAACGAAAGTACTTTTACGGTACCGTCCTTCAAATTCGACAGATGAAGTTCATAATATGGCTGGTTATGCTTATAGTCAACCATTCATTACCTCTTTTAATGGAATCCCTAAATTTATTTTCTTTAACTAAGCAAGCGCCTTAAGAGAAGTTATATTTAAATGATCCGTCCTCCGATGATGAAACAGAAAGTTTTGCAGGGCTTTTTCCTTCCGCCATAAAGCCGAGCAGCTGTGCTGAAATTTCCGGAGCTAGCCTTCTGTCGACTATTGCGTCGATATTTCTCGCGCCTGTTTCAGCTCTGGTGCAGGATTCGACAATATCTTCAATTATGTCATCGCTGAATTCAACTTCAAGACCGCGGTTTTCAAGCAGTCTCCTTTTAATTTTATTCAGTTTCATTTCAACTATCGGTTTCATTACATCATGAGTTAACGGCAGAAAAACTATAGGTTTCACCCGTCCTAAAAATTCAGGCCTGAAATATTGATTCATATATGGTCTTAGCTCTTCAAGCAGATCATCCGGCGAAGTCATTCCATCATTATATTTTTGGAAAAGAATATCTGAAGCAAGATTTGATGTCATAAATATGGTTGTGTTTGAAAAATCTATATTTCTTCTATCCGCGTCCTGGAGCATACCGCGGTCGAAGATCTGCATAAATAAGTCAAGAACTGAAGCATTTGCTTTTTCAATCTCATCCAACAATACAACACAGTAAGGTCTTCTTCTAACAGGCTCGCTGAGTGCTCCCCCTTCGCCGTATCCGACCAAACCCGGATCAGCTCCGATTAATCGTGAGGTGTTATATTCATTCTGGTATTCGGTCATATTCAGAGTCACCATAAATCTTTCATCGCCGAATAAAGCTTCGGCAACAGCCCTGGCTAATTCGGTTTTTCCAACACCGCTGGGGCCGACCAAAAGAAATACACCATTTGGCCCCTCTTCTTTTTTAATACCGACCTTTGCGCCCCGGATTACATCTGCAATCTGCTTTACGGCATGATCCTGCCCCACTACTCTCTTTTTTAATTCATCCTCAAGCTGAAGAAGAGTCGTCATTTCATCCTTTGTCATATTTCCAACCTGAATGCCTGTCCAGGCTTC
>JBLNGL010000351.1:0-4034 GCA_050264735.1 Ignavibacteria bacterium
TTGAAATTATTAATCCTTTATTAATTAGGATAGGAAATATTGAAATAATAACAAGTGACCGCAGATAAAATAACTTATGAGTTTTATCTTATATTTTTGCCTCTTTTCATTTAAGCCAGGCCCAATAAATTATTTTTCAAATTATTTCTTAACTTACTTATAAAAATTTTTCGGGACTTAACGGGCATTTTAAAATGAAGCGTCGAAACTCTTATCTGCTTTTTATTAGCTTATTTTTTCTGTTAAACATCCTCGATTACTTTTCTTCTGCATTAGCTCAGGAAAATAAGTTCCTCGAGGAAAATTACACCAAGAAAGAATACCGGATTGAAATGCGTGACGGTATAAAATTGTTTACCGCTGTCTACTCACCGAAGGATCATTCGGAAAAATACCCGATAATTATTTGGCGTACTCCATACAATATCGGACCATATGGTGAAGATAAATTTCCAAACCGAAGGAGGAGCTGGCAGCACTTTATAGAAGAAAAATATATTATAGTATTTCAGGATGTACGAGGAATGTTTATGTCTGAAGGTGAGTTCGTTAACGTGAGGCCTTATATTCCCAATAAAAAGAGCAAGAAAGTTGTAGACGAAAGCTCGGATGCGTATGACACAGTGGATTGGTTGGTAAAAAATATACCTAACAATAACGGCAATGCCGGCTTTTGGGGGATCTCGTATCCCGGTTTTTACGCTGCGATGGCTGCAATCGATGCGCATCCTGCTGTAAAAGCAGTTTCTCCCCAAGCGCCGATTGCCGACTGGTTCGGCAACGACGATTGGCATCATAACGGCGCGTTTGCTCTTGCAGGCGGACTCCCTTTTATGTCGGTGTTCGGTGTAGTGAGAGAGGGGCTTGTACAAGATTGGACGGAAGGATTTAATTTCGGAACAATGGACGGGTATAATTTTTATCTTAACCTGGGGCCTTTACCCAACGTGAATAAAAATTATTTCCATCATAAAATTCCTTTTTGGGATTCATTGATGACTCATGGAACATATGACTATTTCTGGAAAGCAAAGAATACCCTTCCGCATTTCAACAACATAAAACCTGCAGCGCTTGTGGTGGGGGGCTGGTTTGATGCTGAAAATCTGTATGGCGCTTTGCATACTTATTCCTCTATTGAAGAAAAAAATACGGATAAAAAAAATTATTTTGTAATGGGCCCTTGGTTTCACGGCGGATGGGTCCGCACCGATGGCAGTTCACTGGGTGATATTAAGTTCGGATCTGAAACCGGGAATTTTTATGTTGAAAATATTGAGCTGGCCTTCTTCAATTATTATTTGAAAAGAAAAGGAGAATTGAATTTACCTAAAGTTTATGTCTTCGAAACCGGATCAAACAAATGGATGAAGTATGATTCATGGCCGCCGGAAAATACAAAGACAGTCAGCTTGTACTTAAATGATAATCATTCACTTTCTTTTAATATTCCCGGTTCGAAAAATATTTTTGAAGAATACATAAGCGATCCTTTTAAGCCTGTACCATACACAAAAAGAATCGTCACAGACTACCCCAAAGATTACATGGTTGAAGATCAGCGGTTTGCCGCGAGCCGGACCGATGTTTTGGTCTATGAAACTGAAGTCTTGGATTCCAATATTACAATAGCGGGAAATTTAACTGCGGACTTATATGTTTCCACATCCGGAACGGATGCAGATTGGGTGGTAAAGTTAATAGATGTATTTCCTGCAGATTCCGACTCAAGCGGCGGAGTTATCTACAGTGAATATGAGATGATGGTTAGAGGAAATATACTTAGAGGTAAATTTAGAGAGAGCCTGGAAAATCCGATACCATTTACTCCCGGAGAAGTTACTAATATAAAATTCGATCTGCTGGATGTTAATCATACATTCAAAAAGGGACATAGGATAATGGTTCAGATTCAAAGCAGCTGGTTCCCGTTATTCGATCGTAATCCGCAGAAGTTTGTAGATATTTATAATGCAAAGGAGGATGATTTTCAAAAAGCCGTTCAAAGAGTTTATTTTTCAGAAAAGTATCCTTCCAGGATCATTTTGAACGGAATTTTCAATTAATATTAATTTTATACATTGATTGCAGAAAACGCCTGATGATTAAGTAAATACTATTCCCAAATACTCGTCAATTAAGTTTCTTTACTCCTCTATTCACAAAATAATTTTGCAGATTTTTAAACCCGGAGAGTTTGATTATGGCAATTAGTACAAAGTTTCGGAAGAGAATCTACAAGGTGCTGATTATTACTATCTGCTGGACATTATTTGCATCGTTTTCTTTCATAAATGAATATTTTTTTGCCACGGATTTAATAGCTCTAAAAAAATTATCCGGCACATACGATTTTTTGCCGGATTTTATGGGCAACGTTATTCTCGGAATTTTCGGCGGAATTACCGGAGGATATATTTTAGTCTTTAAAATGAACTCCAGGTACAGGCAAAAATCGTTTGCATATGGAATAATCAATTCGGGTATCCTGTTTATTGTCTCTTACTTAGGGCTTGCAGTAATCGGACTTTTTTTAATGGGTTTCATTTATTTTTTATTCCAGGCAGAATTTTTTACTGCCCTAACTGAAGCATGGAATAATGTCCACACTAATCTTGAAACTCCTTCCTTCTTAATTACAATGTCAGTCTGGGCATTCATAGTTTCATTTACTCAATTCATGCTTCAGGTAAATGATAAGTTCGGCCCGGGTATATTATGGAAATTTATTACAGGCAAATACTACCACCCGAGACAGGAAGAAAGGATCTTTATGTTTTTAGATCTTAATTCCTCAACCTCAGTTGCCGAAAAAATAGGGAGTAAGAGATTTTTTGAACTTTTAAAAGAATTTTATTACGATATTACCGAACCAATCACCAGCAGCCAGGGTGAAATCTACCAGTATGTCGGCGATGAGGTTGTGGTAACCTGGTCTATTGATAAAGGGATTTCCGGAAATAATTGCCTGTTATGTTTTTTTAGAATAGGAGAGGTGATTGAGGCAAAAAGCAAATATTATCTGGAAAAATACGATATTCTTCCGTCCTTTAAAGCGGGTATGCATCTAGGCGAGGCTACAGTCGGCGAGATAGGTGTAATAAAAAAGACATCGTTTTCTCGGGAGACGTATTGAATACTACATCGAGCAGCAATCAAAATGTCAGCATTCTATTATCTTCAGATTTACTGCTGCGCATGCCTATGAACGGAGAATATGAAAAAATACCTTTGGGAGAAATTCAATTGAGGGGGAAAGAAGAAAAAGTCGCTCTGCATACGGTAAAAATCAAATAAAATTGTACTGATGATCCAGTACTGCCCAAAATAATTGAAAAAAAAATTCTTTTAACTATTTAGAATATTCTTATGTTTTTATATCACTCTCAACTTCATCCCTACCCTTCTCCTGAAAGAAGAGGGATTAAGCGATTTTAAATAAAACAATCAATTACAGCACGATTATTCTTCAGACAGTTCAAAACCTGCGACTGATCTGGCAGTACTATTCGTCATCCCGTCTTTAACCCTGAAAACCACGGAATATTTTCCCGGTGCATAACTTGAATCAAGTTCAAACTGCGCTTCCAGCTGGGTATCGATCATCTCTTCATTGTTTTTTTTGTCTTCTATCCGGCTGATTAAAGATTTTATTGTATCCCCTGCCGGTGTAACCAGATCGAGATCGTAAGAAAGCAATGCCGTATAGGTTTCGCCTTCTTTTTCCTGCTTGAAACCTTTTACAAATGTTGATGCATTTACTTCCCAGCCGCTCCCCAAATCATAAGCAAATGCCTCCGGACTGAAGGCATCCATCTTTGTTTCTTCATCTCCGGAACAAGAACTGAAAAACAATGCAAAGAAATACAGGAATAAACCCGGATACTTCATTTTTATAATCTTATTTTGCCGCAACTTTTTCATCGGCATGTTTTGCCTGAAAATCTTTCATAAATTCAGCAAGCTCCTGTATACCTTTTAACGGAAAAGCATTGTAAATAGAAGCCCTGAGTCCGCCGACAGAGCGGTGTCCT
>JBLNGL010000352.1:0-4973 GCA_050264735.1 Ignavibacteria bacterium
TCACCATTTATAAGAAATAATATTATTTCAGGCAACTCGGCGCCAAACGGGGGAGGTTTAACAATCGAAAGCCCTTCTTCAATATCAAAAGCTGCTTCAGCCGGATCCGGTTTGCTGAGAAAAATGAGCAGTAAATTAGAAAATAAATTTGCAGCAGATAAAGGCGCTCCGCCAAACTTTTTTAGCGGGAACTATCATTATCTAAACAATACAATAGTTAATAATAACGCAACTATTTCGGGTGGAGGAATTAGCATTCTCGGTCCAGTACCTCAACTAATGAACTTTATAATCTATGGAAACACCGCAGAATCAGATTCGCAAATTTCCGGGAGTGCTAATATCCAATATTCTGACATTCAGGGAGGATATGCAGGTACCGGTAATTTAGATGTTTCACCTAATTTTGCAGATACTGTCTACTATTATCTCAATATCTCTTCACCTTGTGCAGATGCGGGTAATCCGGATTCGTCTTTTAATGATATTGAAGATCATAGCAATCTAGGTTTTGCGCTTTGGCCGGCTCTCAGCACTCTTCGAAATGATATGGGTGCTTACGGCGGCAATCCTTATGCTGTAATCCATACTGAACTATTAGGACCATTATTTAAATCATTTGTAAGCCGTGTAAATTCGATTCCGGTTTCCGGGAAACAGGCAATTATTGACAGCTTTATGAGTGCTTCTTCATCATTCCCGTTTATAGATGAGAATTCAATTGTTTATTACATTTATCAAGGGAATGCAGGAAGTGTAAATGTGCCCGGTGATGCGAATTCCTGGAATGAAACGGCATCTCCAATGATAAGGCTTGATGAAACAAATTTCTGGTATTGTGAAGCCATTTATGAGCCGGATGCAAGACTTGATTATAAATTCATATTAAACGGATCTACATGGATACTCGATCCCTTAAATCCCAATCAGGTTAGCGGAGGGTTTGGACCAAACTCTGAACTTGCGATGCCTGATTATATTCAGCCGCCTGAAATTGAGTATAGAGCGGATATACCGCATGGAACTATCGAAACATTCTCTTTCCCAAGTATTGTACTTGGGAATACAAGAACCATAAAAGTATATACACCATTTAATTATGAAGGTCGGAGTAGTACCGTTGGTTATCCTTTAATGCTTTTGCATGATGGACTGGAATATTTAACACTTGGAAGTGCAAATAATATCATTGATTATTTGATTGCTTCGAATAAAATAAACCCGATCATTTGCGTTTTTGTACCGCCGGTAAATCGCGATGACGAATATGCTTTTAACAAGACGACAGAATTTGAAACATTCATTATTGATGAGCTTATGCCGCACATTGATTCAGCCTACCGGACAACAGATGATCCGCATCAGCGTGCTATGACTGGTCTTTCATTCGGCGGTTTAATTACAACTCAAATATGCTATAACCATCCGGAAAGTTTTGGTCTCTCTGCACCCTACTCTCCATCTTATTGGGCAAAGAATATGGAAGTGTTTAACTCCGTTTTAAACGGATCAAAAAAAGATATTACATGGTATTTGGATTGGGGTACTTACGAATCCGTTATAACGATATTAGCTAAGGCATTGAAAGATGGATTATTAAACAAAGATTACGAAGTACAATGGAATGAATGGCACGAAGGTCATAGCTGGGGAAGCTGGAGAGCGCATTTAGATAATGCATTAGAACATTTTTTCCCATATAGTGTTGATGTAAAGCATCAGGAAAATCTGCCCAAAGAATGTCTGCTTTTTCAGAATTATCCCAATCCGTTTAATCCAAGTACAACAATTAAATATTCAATTCCAAATCAATCTAAAGTAATACTAAAAGTTTATGATATATTGGGAAATGAAGTTGCAATCTTAATTAATGAAGAAATTCCCGCAGGAAATTATGAAGCTGAATTTAATGGAAGTAATCTTCCAAGCGGCGTTTATTTCTATAAGCTTGAAGCCGGCAATTTTTTATTGGTTAAGAAAATGATATTTCTTAAGTAATTTTTCAAAAGAGATACTATCGTTGGGGAGATAGTATCTCTAACTTTTTTATTAACACATTTCTTTAAAAATATTATTTTTAAAAGTGTGACTCCCATAATAGCCTAAGAAGAAGTAAAATCTATATTACTGAATTAAATTTTGAGAAGGAGTGCGGATGATAAAAATTACTATTCGAACTTTTACCCGCCTGAATTTTTTTTTAACAGCTTATATTATTTTTCTTAATTTCAGCATTCATCCGCAAAACGATGTAATGATGCAGGCGTTTTACTGGGATGTTCCCGTTGATGCCGCAAACTTAAATGGTTCATGGTGGGATAGTCTAAAAAGTAAAGCGGCATTATTCAACAATGCCGGAATTATGGCATTGTGGATCCCTCCTCCTTCAAAAGGTAATTTCGGAATTTACGACATGGGCTACGGCGTATTTGATCATTACGATCTTGGTGAATATAATCAGAAGGGAACCGTGGAAACGCGCTTCGGAAGTAAAGATGAACTGCTTTCAATGATTTCTTCAATGCATTCAAATAATATTCAGGTTTACGCGGACATAATCCTTAATCATATTTATACCAGCGATGAACAGAACCAGAGCAATCCCGCGGTTAAAAAATATGTTTTTGATAATGCATTCAGAAACGGAACTCAGTTCCAATCTTATCCTACAAATGAAATTACCTGGAAAATTCCGAATGCATCTGCGGGAGATTATTATGTACAGATTAAAGGTTATAACCTGGATTGGGATGCTGACTTTAAACAGCGCGGGTATGATTTATTTATAGATTGGACCGGAACGGGCACAAATGGAAATCCTTCTTGGGAATTTGAACCCAATAACGGCGGAAGTTCATTTAATCCGTTTACAGGTCCCGGAAGAATAATCCAAGGGCACATCGAGTCAACTTCAGATAAGGATGAATATAAAATTACGCTTTCTTCGCCTCACGATATAATCATTAAGCTGACTGCAAGAAAGGAAGGGAAGGCATCGGACGGAACATGGGAATGGCAGTGGGCAGCCCAGGAAAACGGGTATTATCCTGCAGCAGTCTGGTTTAACGGAGAAAATATTGCCGATACTGCACTTCAGGCTTTAACCAAAACCGGAATAATCTATATTAATCATACAGGAACCGGTGAGCTGAACTATTCGTGGAGTTACTCTGATTTTCACCCTGCAGATGATAATGACTGGCTCGGCTACCCCGGAAATGATGAGATAATTACCAACTCAAAATTTTTTGGAAATGATCTTAACACTTTTAATCCGGTGGTAAAAAATAGACTTAAAGAATGGGGTTATTGGCTCGCAGATCAAATAGGTTTTGACGGATTCAGGCTCGATTTTGTACGGGGCTTCCAGGAAGATTTTGCTGCGGAATGGGTGAAAAACCTTCCTCAGCTGAACAACAGCCAGAGATTTATTGTCGGTGAATATTGGGGTGCGGATTACAGGATAAAAAATTGGGTGAATAATGTTGCATCAGCCGGTGCTGATGCGGATGCATTTGATTTCCCCCTGAAGTTTACGCTTACAAGCATGTGCAACGGGAACGGAAGCAGCTTCAATATGACCTGGTTAAATCATGCCGGACTGGTAAGAAATAATACGGGAAACAGTCTGCCGGGTACATCGGTTGTAACTTTTATTGATAATCATGATACCGGAAAGGAACATGATAAATGGGTATTTAAAGATTACAAAATGGCTTATGCCTATATTCTTACGCATGAAGGGCGTCCTTGCATTTTTTATCCCCATTATTTCGGAGTAACACAAATGGATGTCGGCAATAATCAATTGACGACCGCTGCTCCCGCCGATCTTCAAACGGAGATCAATAAGTTAATTTTTTTAAGAAAACATTACCTCGGCGGGACAATCACCGTGCTGAGTGAAACGGGAAATCCTTATCCTTTGGAAAATACTCATAATGTTTATACTGCAAGAAGACACGGCAATGGAATGCGTGATGGAGCAATAATTGTAATTAATAATCACGATTCGGAAACCGAAGGTTTATGGGTAGACAGTTCCCCCGGGGGCTTTTCCAATTGGTCTGATTCGACTTTGGTTAATGTATTCGATAATACTGAAACCGTAAAAGTACAGAACGACGGAAGGGTATTTGTAAATGCTCCTCCGCGGGGTTATAAAATATGGCTGAAGCAGAGCGATTTTTTACCGTATTTAAGCAATGAATGATAAATTCCCGTGCCTGAGAATGTAAATAAATGATTATTTTTTTGTAGGATCGAAGCGCTAGCTTCGTCCATTATAATTTGGTCGAAGTTTCACTTCGACCTTCAGGGAAATGAACCTAAATATTTTGGTCGAAGCTTGGGTTTGACTTAACGTTTATTATCTCACATTTTGAATAAGCAGATTAAAATAAAGTGAAACAATTACGATGAATTCCAAAAAGACTGATGTTACAAAGCAAATTATTCCATATCTCAAATGTTTATTTTTAAATGAATTTATTCTGCTGATTGAATAAACGCTTCTCGCAAATGTTTCATAAGTAGCATCAGGATTATCCAGCAGAACTCCGAGTTTTTCGGCATATTCCTCCGGGGTTTTATATTGAATGATCCCGCCGAAAAATATAGGGGCTATTTCTCTTTTCCCGGGAGTTTCCGGTTTTCGCTCTTTAACCCGGGGAACTACCACTAAAACCAGATTTATAATGGTGAACAGAAAAAATAAAAAGTAAAGAAAAATTAAAATGAGGCTTAGAAGTGTTGGAGGAATTTTAGTATAGTGGACAATAAAAAATATGCTGAATGCACCCAGTATAGAGAGAAGTGTAAATGCCTTCTGATCGGCACGCTGAAGCATCTGCTGTTCACTGGAAAGAATTTCTAATAGAACATCGAATTTTCTTTCTAATGCCATTTTGGAAACTCCTCTTAGATTCAAATAATATTAGATATGATTTTAATAAAAAAACTAAGGGACTACT
>JBLNGL010000353.1:0-2555 GCA_050264735.1 Ignavibacteria bacterium
TTAGACATTTTTAATTATTCGGAGATGAAATTATTCATTCACGGCGATCAGAATCAAATGCCGGGTTCAATTTCTTATTACGATACCGTAGCGAATTTTTATTCGGCGCAAGTATATTTCCGCTTCGGCATAGATACAAATAATTATTACGAATACCGTCAGCCGATCCGGTATAATCCGGATCCAAATTCATTTGGATGGGATGAAATCAGCATAGAATTCAGTGAACTTACTGCAATTAAACAGGAGCGTGATTCTTCAAACACCATTAGCCGTCCGGTAGAGGGGAAGTCAAACCATTTCTACAGGGTAAAAGGAAATCCGTCTCTTACCCAGTTAAAATTTTTAATGGTTGGAATTATAAATCCCGATAACCCTGATAAACCTTATTCCCGCGGAGGCGTATCGGGTGAAGTTTGGATAAATGAGTTAAGAGTGATAGGAGCCGATGATTCACCAGGATGGGCTTACAGTGTTTCCTCGCAGTTAAAGTTAGCGGACCTTTTAACCGTAAATTTCAATATGAATCAGACTAATCCGTATTTTCACAGGTTATCTGACAGATTCGGCTCCAGAGTTGAATCTAAGAATTGGAATACGGCGGCAGATCTGGATGTGCTGAAACTTATTCCGTTTAGTTTAACCGGATCTAATTTAAAACTGAACTATTCTCACACCGAATCGGTAGGAAAACCTTTGTATTTACCCGGTACTGATATAAGAGTTGACCAGGCTGCAAACCGTTTGAGGCAGGATTCTTCTAGAACAACAAACTCATCCGGAAAGACAGCCGATCAGGTTATTACCGAATCCCAGACAGTAAATATTTCAGACAGCTGGTCATCATCGAATATTAAATTGAAAATTCCCTGGAATTACTGGCTGATCAGGGATACCTGGAATGCTTTAGCTTTTGGATTTAATTATAATAGGGCTTTCGGCAGAAATCCCACTATTATGTCAACAAAAAGCTGGGTTTGGAATGCTCAAATGAACTACAATCTTACATTCAGCCCTGATTACTTTTTCTACCTCACAGATATTCCGGTACTTCGTTCTATTGTAAGCTTATTTTCAGATTACAGAGATGTACGTGTTTATTTTACTCCGCAGAGCTTTCAGTTCAATGTCTCTGCAAACAGGAACAGAGCGAAAAGCAACTCAAGACCTCAGCCAAATATAACATCCTTAGAATCGGTTTCCCGGGATTTTACATCAAGGCGCGGTTTTAATTTTGCATGGAAAATTACTGAAGGAGGTTTTTTAAATTTAAGCACTACGTATAATGTTAACATAAACGCTTCTTTAGCATACCTGGAGACCGAGAAAATAAACGGAGTCGATGTACAAAGATCTGAAAAAGATATTTGGCGCGATATTTTGTCAGGTGCATACTTTGGGAAAGACTATAATTATCAGCAAAACATAGATTTCAGATCATCCCCTAAGCTTCCAAGTATCTGGAACTTGAATAAATTCTTTACTTTGTCTGCCGGTTATTCAGTCAGCTATCAGTGGAACAATGATCTTAGACAGGAAGACATTGGAAGGAGTGCGGGTTTTTCAAACAAAAGCAGTGTAGGATTAATGGTAAGACTTAAATCCCTGTTCCAGCCTCTTTTTTTGGAGGCACCGGAAGATAAGGCACCTGAACAGCAGCAAACATCCGGAAACAAGCGAGGAAGGGATGTAAGGCAGGAATCACCGGAAAATAGGATTGAAGCGCCCGACAGCTTAACTGCGAAAAAAGACAGCTTAATCAGCGGTGATTCGACAGCCGTAGTGGTGCAAAAAAAGGCACCATTAAAAAATGCGATTCTTTTCTTAACCTCTCTAGTAAAATCAATTCTTTTTGATTATGAAAGTATCAGTATAAATTTCACAAACGATAATTCTCTTTCCAAGTCAGGTATACTCGGCAAGGGAACTGGTTTTTATAATTTCTGGGGAGTTGAATACAAAGAAGATAACGGTCCTTCACGCGGATTTATGTTTGGTTTAAGCGGTGATGTTGGGAGACGTACACCCGGTTATAACCTTCAGGATGTATTTTCACAGAAGAACAAGCTGGATTTCAAGACTTCCCGCCCGCTCTGGACAGGGGCTAAAATTGATATAAACTGGTCGGTGGGCTGGTCAATTAATAAAACTACCACTTTGAAAGCAGATGAGGACGGCACCTTATTTATATCAAATGTAGCTTCAACCGGCTCAATAGACCGTTCATTTTTATCATTGCCGCCCTTTCTTTTCCTGAGTGTTTTTAAGACCGGGATCAAGCAGGTAAATGAACTCTACGACCCCGAAGCTGAGAATAAGAATGAAAACCTTTCCGATGCTTTTGTCAAGGGATTTGAAACTTTTCCTTGGCTTTCAAAAGTTCCATTTTTGGTAAATTACGCTAAATATATTCCGCGCCCGAATTGGAATATCAGCTGGGACGGATTAGAATCTTTCTTCCTATTTAAAGCTTTTGCTAAAAAAGTATCTCTAAATCATTCCTATACTTCCAACTATACCGAAGGATGGAAAATAAATCCCGATGGAAGAAAAGA
>JBLNGL010000354.1:0-2762 GCA_050264735.1 Ignavibacteria bacterium
TAGATCGGATTCAAAAAAATGTTATAGATAATACAACATATTTTTTAAATGAACTTAAAGAGACAGGGTTTGATCCGATTTTAAAATCATGCGGAGTTGAAAACCTTGCCGGGATTGTAACTGTTGAGCATCCGAAATACCGGAAAATTTTTGATAAGCTTTCGGAGAAAGATATTATTTGTTCGGTTAGAGAAGGGCTGCTCAGGTTTTCTCCTCATTTTTATAATACCAGGGAAGAAATTGACCGGGTAATCGGTGAACTTAAAAATCCGGTTTAATTACCTCTCATTTTAACTTCAAAGCAAAATGATGACTTGTAATATCCATTCTTTTTTTAAGATAGAACCGGTGAGCGCCAAACCTCTGAACTCCTGAATCCAGGTGAAACTGGCTGCATGAATTTTCAATTGCATAAGAAACCAGCCGGTCAAATAATTTTTCCCCGTATCCTTTGGATCTCTCCGAAGAAAGAGTAACCAGGTCATCAACATACAAAAATTTTCCCCATGCAAAACATTCGGAAATTCTTATCCCTGCAGCAGATTTTATTTCGCCGTTTTCCTCTAAAAAGATAAGTTTATAATCAGCTATTTTCTGCTGCCTTTTTACTCTTTGAAAAAAATCATTTTCGTCTTTCAGGTGAGTCCGTAATTCCGTCATTACAGGGAAACAGCGTTTTATGTCTTTTTCTGATTCTGCTAATATGATTTTATCCATTTTTCCTATAAATTTTTATGATAAAAATTTTCTTATGGGCGCCCGGGAGATATATTGCTCATCAAATCCCGATTTAATCTTATTTTTTACTATCAAAGCTTTTTATATTTTAGAAAAAAGAATTTAAGGAGAAATTCATGAACAAAGCATTTATAGATAACTTCAATTTCTTTTTAGCTCTTCTTCTCTCATTCCTCTTTATTTCGAATTTATCGGCACAAGATAATGAAAAAAAGATTAGAGTAAGTCCGAAAGCCGAGGTAAAGCAGACAATAGGCCTTACAGATGTAACTATATCATACAGCAGACCCGGAGTTAAAGGAAGAACGATTTGGGGACAGCTTGTACCATATGAAAAAGTCTGGCGTGCCGGTGCAGATGAAGCGACAAAATTTACTTTTACCGGCGATGTTATGATTGAAGGGAAAAAACTCAAGAAAGGATCATACAGTTTTTTTACAATTCCTTCCAAAGGTGAATGGACAATAATATTTAACAAAGTAGCTGATCAGTGGGGAGCATTTGAATATAATGAAGCAGAAGATGCTTTACGGGTAAAAGTAAAACCAAAGGATAATTCATACCAGGAGTGGCTGGCTTATACATTTTCAAAAACCGGGGATAAATCGGCTGCAGTTTCGCTCGAGTGGGAAAAACTGAAAGTACCGTTTAAAATCGAAGTGCAATGAGAAAATTTCAGATTTCGGATTTCGAATTTCGGATTAAAAAGTTTTCAAATCCGCAATCCGAAATCCTCAATTCGAAATACGTTTTCAGCTCCGGATCAGCTTAAGCAGCTCTTCTGTTTTTTCTTCCATCAGCTTAATGTCGCCTTTGCTTTCAACATTAAGCCTGATGATCGGTTCAGTGTTCGATTCCCTTACATTGAACCGCCATTTATCAAATTCCGCGCTAAGTCCGTCTATTTTATCAATTCTTCCTTCCGAGTATTTTTTCTCCAGCTCTTTTATTTTTTCAGAAGAATTCGAAATGGTAGAATTTATTTCACCTGAGCAGGGATATTTCTCAATCATCTCATTCACAAGCTGCGAAAACGGTTTATTTTCTTCAGATATGAGCTGAAGAATCAGGAGAAAGGGAATCATCCCGCTGTCGGAAAATGCATTTTCTCTGAAGTAATGATGCGCAGACATTTCCCCTCCGTAAATCGAATTTACTTCCCTCATTTTTTGTTTTATAAATGCATGTCCGCTTTTTGAAAGTACAGGGATACCGCCGCTGTTCTTCACAACTTCAACCGTATTCCAGACCAGCCGGGGATCATGGACAATTTTTCCTCCCGGATTTTTTTTAAGAATGGATTTTGCAAGCAAACCTATAATATAATAACCCTCGATGAAATTTCCTTTTTCATCAAAGAAAAAGCATCTGTCGTAATCGCCGTCCCAGGCTACTCCTAAATCAGCATGATTTTTTATTACGGCATCAATAGTAAACTTTCTATTTTCAACTAAAAGAGGATTGGGAACTCCGTTCGGAAAATCTGAATCAGGTTCGTTAAATATTTTTATCATTTTTACGGGAAGCTTTTCTTCGAGTGCATTCAACGCTAAGCCTGCGCATCCGTTTCCTGCATTAACTAATACCTTGAGAGGCTTTATTTTTTTCGGATCATAAAACTTATAAAGATGCACGATAAAATCATTCATTATGTCCCGTTTCTCAATCTGTCCGCTTATTTTGGAATCTTTTCCCAGCTTATTAGCGGTAATCATTTTTTCAATCTCGTTTAAACCTGAATCATATCCGACCGGTACTGAACCTTTTCGTACGAATTTCATCCCATTGTATTCAGGGGGGTTGTGGCTGGCAGTAATCATTATCCCCCCGTCAGTTCCCATTGCAGAAGTTGAAAAATAAATCATCTCAGTGCCGCAGAGTCCAATATCTGTTACATTAACACCTTTTTTGATCAATCCTTTTGTAAGTGCTTCAGATAATTCCCCGGAAGATTTCCTTATATCGTGACCTACAACAACAGTCTTGGCATTTATAAATTCTGCAAATGCTTCGCCGATTTTCAC
>JBLNGL010000355.1:0-3175 GCA_050264735.1 Ignavibacteria bacterium
TTTCATGTGCATGCTGGAATGCCATGCTTACTTCCTGGATCTGGCGTGTACTTTCATCCGAACCGAAATATATTGTAGCACCGACTGCAGCTGCACCTAAATCCCACGCCTGTTCAACACTGCCGAACATTATCTGATCAAATTTATTGGGATAGGTTAAGAGTTCATTATGATTCAGCTTAACAATAAAAGGGATCTTATGAGCATACTTTCTCGAAGTCATACCCAGAACACCAAGTGTGGAAGCAACTGCATTGCATCCTCCTTCAATTGCCAGCTTCACAATATTTTCGGGATCGAAATACTGCGGATTAGGAGCAAAAGAAGCACCTGCTGAATGTTCTATTCCCTGATCAACCGGGAGAATTGAAAGATAGCCTGTCCCAGCCAACCTGCCCGTAGAAATAATCCATTGAAGATTTTTCAAAACATTTATATTTCTATCTGTTTGTGAAAAGATTCGATCAACGAAATCCGGACCCGGTAAATGCAGCTGCTCTTTTGGAAATTTCGCTTTATAGCTCAATAATGAATCAGCCTCTTTTCCCAAAAGTTCTTGAATTTTTTTTAACATTATTACTCCGAAATTATTTTTTCTTGTTACAAAAATTTACAAGCACAAAAATAATGCTATTACCTTTCCAATTCAATGAAAATAATAATAATGTTCAACTATTTTCTGCGGCTAATCCTCTTCTGCTTAAATCCGATGGTTCTTTTCCAGGTATTCAAAAATATTTTTTGAATGATTAAGTGAATTTTCTATGAACCATTTCCCAGTATCCATGCCGCCGCATACTACACCGGCTAAGAAGATTCCTTTTCGGCTGGTCTCCAGGGTGTCGGGATTAAAAACCGGTTCCATATTTTCTTTTTCGGGAATTTCTATTCCTATTCTTTTCAGAAAATTAAAATCAGGATGAAAGCCGGTCATTGCCAGCACAAAATCATTCTCAAGAGCAACCATACCAGCGGGAGTGCGAATAATAACTTCCTTCTCTTTAATTACATTTATGCATGAATTAAAATAAGCTTTAATTGATCCCTCTTTGATCCTGTTTTCTATATCAGGTTTCACCCAGTACTTAACCGAATCTTTTAGCTTTTCTTCTCTTATTACCATAGTAACTTCTGCGCCGCGCCTGAATGTTTCCAGTGCGGCATCCAGTGCTGAATTCCCTGCTCCTACAACAATTATCTTAAGGTATGCATACGGATGAGCCTCTTTAAAGAAATGCTGCACCTTAGGCAGTTCTTCACCGGGCACATTTAAAAGATTCGGATTATCATAATAACCAGTAGCTACAATTATATTCCTGCTTAAATATTTCCCCTTGCCGGTATGTACAATGTAGCCTGACCCCTCTTCTTTTATTTCAAGAACATTTTCATAGGAGTTGACTTTCAGATTCCAGCTTGCTTTAACTCTCCTGTAATATTCAAGTGCTTCTCTCCTTGTAGGTTTATCACCATGAGATACAAAAGGTATTCCTCCAATTTCAAGCCTGTCGGAAGTAGAGAAAAATGTCATATTGATCGGGTAATTATAAATAGAATTAACCAGGCATCCTTTTTCAATTATTAAATACCTGAGTTTCTTTTTTTCTGCTTCAATTCCGCAGCTTAAACCAATAGGACCGGCGCCGATAATTATTACATCGTACATAAAATGCTGTACTTTCTAAAATTTCTTATAATTACTTTTGTAATTTAAAGAAATGAAAATAGGAAAAAGCCTGCTGAACTTTAAGGTGTGATTATAATTAAAAACCAGGGGTAATAGAAAGCGGCATTTTAAATGCCGCTTAATGTTAAGGGATTTGATTCAACATTAATTTGTTATTTCAATTACCGCGGATGCAATTGTCTGATCATCGTCATCAAGCAGGTATACACGATAGAAACCAGGTTCATCGAAGCTCATATCACTGTCATCATTTTTTGAGAAAAAAACAAACTTCATGTCCGGTTCAAGTGTGTAGTCAAATTTTTTATAAAAATCATAGGAATGTGTGCGTTCATTCCATTGATCAAACTGAATATGGACATCTCTTAAGCGAAGAGAATAATCGCATTTTACAACTACAGTTAAATAACCGGTCGAGAACCGGCTGGCAATACCGACTTCACCGTTATCACCGTATCTTTCACAGAAATACATGACCGGATCTTCCTGTGCAAAGGATTCTGATTTCATTCCCATAACCATGAGAAAGATTAATGGTGAAAGAAACAGACAACTTTTTTTCATATTAACTCCGTTGGTAAATATTGGTTTAAAAAGGTATTAAGATTATTTACAAAAACTGCAGATGAAATTCAGAAGTTCTTTATATCTGCCAGGAAGGATCTTTAAACTGAAAACGGAAAATTTTTATGTAATTATTACAATTAAATTCCTATCAGCAGCATAATTTCTTTACTTTTACTTCACCATTTTGTGTAACTATACAATTAAATTGATGCAGTGCAGCAAATCTTTTGCCAATTGTTTTATATTGTATAGACGGGTCTGAATCAAGTAGTTTAGGAGACTAAATCCGGATAATCCTAACGGTATTATTTCATTTTTAAGCAAATAAGTCCGCTGAGTTATTTATAAATTTTAATTTATGATAGAAAAAAGAAATATTAAACATGTATGTTTTGATCTCGACGGTACCTTGATAGATTCATACAATACAATTTATAAAAGTACTATTAAGGCAATGGAATTTTTAGAGATTAATGAACCCCTGGAGGGAAAAGAATTTCAGAAAAGAATCGGCCATCATTTTCTCCGGATTTTTAATGAATTAAAAATTCCGGTACCTGATATTGAGCATTTTATTAATGTCTATAAGAATTATTATTTTGATTTTATAGATGAATCAAATATTTACCCGGGGGCAGTAGAGATACTGGAAGTTCTAAATTCAAAGAATATTTCAGTATCACTTTTAACAACAAAAGTTCAGGACCAGGCTGAAAAAATCATAGAACATTTCAAGCTAAAAAAATATTTTTCCCTGGTTACAGGGAGAAGAGACGGTTTGGGGATAAAACCTTTGCCTGAACCGCTTTTATTCATCTGCACCAAATTGAATATACCGGTTATTAATACTTTGATGGTCGGAGACTCCGAGCTTGATATAAGATGCGGAAAAAATGCCGGTACTTTAACCTGCGCCGCTGC
>JBLNGL010000356.1:0-3622 GCA_050264735.1 Ignavibacteria bacterium
GTCCAGGAAAAATTGATCAGAAAAATCTGCGATATTGAACCGGGTGAACCCTACAGCTATGAAAAGATTAAAAGAAACCAGGCTAGGCTTTTTCGGACAGGCTTATTTAATTCGGTTGTATTGTCCTCGGTTGAGAATGATACTTCAGGCAATCTGGTTCCCCTTAAGCTGGCCGGTACAATCGGTTATTTAAATGAACTTTCTCCGGAAATAATACTTAACAACCAGCAAAGCGTTTTTAATGTGGGTCTTGGGGCAAATTATATCCGGAAAAATTTCTTGGGCGAAGCAAGAAAATTAACCGTTGGGGCTTCATTCGCTTTGCAGGATTTTTTTAATACCATAGGATCATTAAAGTTAAACAAGTTTTCTTTCAAGGATACTACCCTGCTGGGTTATGTCGATTCCCGTATTACAATTGAACAGCCGTTTTTATTCGGTAAACCGATTTTTGGAATTTGGGAAAATTATGCTACCATAAATAAGAAGCCCGATTATAATCTTACTGTTCTCGGATCTAAACTGACTTTTGACTCCGAACTTCCAAGTTTTCCTTTTATTCATTTCTTTAGTACTTATTATAATATAGAACAAAGTTATGAAGTAAATAGATTGAATAACGATTCTTTATCTGAGCAAATAACTTCCGCTATTGGTGCAGAATTCGGCAGAACAACTGCAGATGATATACTTTTTCCAACTAGGGGGTATAATATGTCTTTACAGATTGAGGAAGCAAACTCACTCCCTTACATTGCTGCAAAGATCGCCGGCAGAGAATATAAAGGTGCAATTTTTTACAGGGTTCTCTTTAACAGTGCATTCTACGGATCCCTCGGACGTTTAAGGAACAATATATTTGGGACGAAATTTAAAGTTGGGCATCTTAAGGAATTTTACGGAAGTTATGCAGGCATTCCGTTAAATAGAACATTCTATGCAGGAGGAAGCAACTCGATAAGAGGCTGGAGATCTCAGGATCCCGAGCTTATCCCGGAAGGAACGCCTACGGAACAAGGAGTTGTAACTGAAGGAACTAATGTTAAGGGAGGCACTTTTCTTCTTGAAGGTTCTCTTGAATGGCGGAGCAGATTCTTAGAAAGTTTCGGTTCGGCTTTATTCCTTGATTATGGTAATACATGGTTGGGTTATAAAACTTTCCGCATCGATCAGGTGGCATTAGCTGTCGGTTTTGGCTTTAGATATTATACTCAGGTTGCACCCTTCAGAATTGATTTTGGATTCAAGTTTTATAATCCTTCCACAAAACAATATATCTGGGATAGCTGGGATAAAAGGTTTTTTAAAAACATAGAATTCCACTTCGGAATAGGAGAAGCTTTCTGAAAACAATAAATAGAATTTCTTTCAGTCTAAAGCTGCAATAATCTAGAATGAAATTCATCTGCTTTACAATTCTTTTTCTCTGTTTACACGAAATATCTGCTCAGGACATTTCACTTCATTTTTTCCCGGATAATAAAATTTACAGCAGATACTACGCTGATCCGTTGGCTCATCAGTTTTCTTTGTCCAAACATCTAGAGAGCAGCGAGTGGTTCGGCAATATCGGAGCGCAGATAGCTTTTTCGGATTTTATAATTAATAACTATATATTTCAGTTATCTGTCGGGGCAACTTCCTTTAATACATTAATCAAAAAACCGGGGCACATCGAGGTTTATACGGCTGATTATTTGGTGGACTTCTTTCTTGATTGTGAAATTCAAAAAGGTTTAAAAGGCAGATTTATTTTAGGTCATCTTAGCGCTCATTATTCTGATGACGGGATTACCCAATTGAATAATGTTCCGATCAGTTATGTCAGGGATTATATAGGGCTTCATCTTCAAAATTCAGTTCCCGTTTTAAATGGAAAATTCTACGGAGGCTTTTATTATAATTTTCATAACGAGCCGGTTGATAAGCATTTTACGTATCAGATCGGCTTAGACGGGGGTCTTCCGTTAATTGAAGAAGTTTTTCTATACTCGGCTTTTGACGTTAAAATCAAGTCTGAAGTAGAAAACGGCACAACTCAAAGTTATCAGCTCGGAGTTATCTTCCCATACCGGAGACAAATGGCTTTTAGAATTGCATATACACATAGAAGAGGATTTGAAGAAAGAGGGCAGCTTTATAACAGGAAAGATGTTAAAAATATTATCGGCCTTTTTTTGGATTTCTAAGTATGCTTAAAAAATTTCTGCTCATCTTTTTTCTTTTAAATATTTCAGCAGCACCCCAAAAAAATAAACCGTCTGCAGACATTGACAGCACCAAATGTTTCTTTAATAAAAAAACTATTTCTATTATTGCACTTTCCGCTGGATTAGGAGCTTCCTTAATCAGCTCTTATGTTGCATGGTGGAAAGATGATTCCAGGTCCTTCCGTTTTTATTCCGGGCATTGGCTGAATGATCCCGGTCTGAACGGTATTGATAAGATCGGTCATTTCTTTACTTCATATATGTTTTACAGGGTGCAGAGAGACCTTCTCATTTGGGGCGGGTACTCGGAAGATTTTTCTACTTTGACTTCCGCTATATTAACTTTTTCTTTTGCCTTAGGTATTGAGATCGGGGATGCATTCTCTCCATATGGTTTTGATTACCAGGATTTGACATTCAATATTTGCGGACTTGGCTACGGTTTTCTTCAGGATAGAATCCCCGTACTGCAAAATTTTAAATTTAAATGGAGCTATATCCCCAGAGGTAGTTTTAATTTCCCTCCTAAATTTACAACTCATTACGACGACCATATTTACTGGTTTACAATTAATCTGCACGGTTTATTCGAATCGTCTTTCGGTAAATATTGGCCGGAATTCATTCAGCCTGCCCTTGGGTTCAGTGTTGAGAACCTCGGAAACAGGAGAGAATTTATCATTGGAATAGATTTCAATTTGCTTCCGCTGTTTAATCACGACGACGAAAATTGGCATTTTGTAGGCAATTTTATCGATTTATTTCATATCCCTGCCCCCGGAATTAAAATCTCCCCGTCTGCTGATCCGGTTTATAGGGTTTTTATAGCTCATTAAACGGTTTCTTGTATTAAATTTTACGGCACGATTTTTTGGGTAATACTTTGATCCGAAAAATTTTTTTTCTGCTCAAAAATTTTTAATGTATTTTTTGTTTTAAAACATTGTTTATATTATTATTAAAACTTTTTCTCGTTGCTTATATTGTTGATTTTTAGGGGAATTAAATTTGCCTCAAGATGATAAGTCTTTCCAAGGAAAAAAAATAAACTCCCCTATACTAAAAACCAGGAGTCTATATGAAAAAAACTTATAAGTATTTTCTTTTTTTATTTCTTTATTTTCTTTTAAATACCTCATCTTTAGCTCAAAAGACCCCGATCGAATGGGGTGAAATATCGACGGAAGATCTTATGATGACTTCATATCCGCCGGATACAAATGCTACTGCCGTGGTTTTGTGCGACTATGGTGAAACGTATTTCAATGATAAAGCGGACCTGGAATATAATAGACATCTTCGTGTTAAAATTCTTACTCCTGCCGGATATGACTGGGCTACGCATTCAGTAGTTATTTATACTAAAAAAGGAATAGAATGGATAAGCGATATCGAAGGAATAACTTATTCCT
>JBLNGL010000357.1:0-2685 GCA_050264735.1 Ignavibacteria bacterium
ACAATGATCCCATTCCTCTATACAATTTAAAGCTCCTTCCCTCAAACAACATTTTCTCACCGGGACTTTCTTCAACACCGGCAAACAAGCCTCCAATCATCACTGAATTCGCACCGGCAGCAATAGCTTTCGGTACATCGCCTGTCTGTTTGATTCCGCCGTCGGCGATAATGGGTATTCCTTTTGATTTTGCAGCACGGTACACTTCTGCAATCGCAGTAATCTGCGGAATGCCGACTCCGGCAATCACTCTTGTTGTACAAATGGAACCGGGACCAATTCCTACTTTCACTGCTTCAATCTTACAATCTATTAAATCAACTGCAGCATCATAAGTTCCAATATTACCGGCGATTAGCTGAATATATTTAAATTTTCTTCTAATATCTTTTACTGCTTTTAAAACTCCCTGGGAATGTCCATGGGAAGTATCAACAACAATAACATCAGCTCCTGCTTTTGACAAAGCCTCAACTCTATCCATTGTATCTGCAGTTATTCCTACGGCAGCCCCGACGCGCAATCTCCCATGTTCATCTTTGCACGCGAACGGATGTTTTTTCTTCTTTTGAATATCTTTAAAAGTAATTAATCCTTTAAGGATTCCATTCTTATCAACAACAGGAAGCTTTTCAATTTTATGCTTTTGAAGAATTGTTTCAGCTCTTTTCAAATCAGTCCCGACCGGCGCCGAAACAAGGTTATTCGAAGTCATCAAATCTTTAACTTTCAAATTCCTGTTCGGATCAAACCTTAAATCGCGGTTGGTTAATATTCCCACCAATTTACCAAGGTTATCGACAACCGGAATTCCGGAGATGCTGTATTTCTTCATTATATCCAGTGCATTTCCAATCGTCTTTTCAGGAGTAAGCGTTACAGGGTCACGGATCATACCGCTTTCCGATCTTTTCACCTTGTCGACTTCAATGCACTGCAATTCAATGCTCATATTTTTGTGGAGAACCCCTATTCCTCCTTCGCGTGCAAGCGCAACAGCCATTTCGGATTCGGTTACAGTGTCCATTGCCGCAGAAAGGATGGGAATATTTAGTTTTATTGCCGGAGTTAAAATGGTAGAAACATCTACTTCCCTTGGAAGAACATTTGATCTTCCAGGCAGCAGTAAAACATCGTCAAAAGTAATTCCTTCAATTAACAATTCTTTGTTCAGCATTTTTTATTAATGTATTAGTGTTATATATAAAAATAAAATTATTCTCTAAAGTTATTTCCATCTCTTTGTACCCTAAGCATTATCTGACTTCCGTTAGGAAGATCCCGATATTCATCGGGATGACATTTATTTCAGTGGCTATTCAGAAGATCCCGATATTCATGGGATAACAATTCAAAAAATTATTCATACGCTGCAATCCCTGTTATATCTTCGCCGATAATCAGGGTATGCATTTCATGAGTACCTTCATAAGTTTTAACCGATTCCAGGTTTGCTGAATGCCGCATTACAGGATATTCATCAAGAATTCCGTTGGCGCCGAGAATTTCACGGGCAATTCTGGCAATCTCCAAAGCTTTTTCACAATTATTTCTTTTGGCAAGAGATACCTGGGTATGCTTTAAACTTCCGTTATCTTTCATTCTGCCAAGCTGAAGGTTCAGCAGCTGAGCTTTTGTAATTTCCGTAAGCATATAAACTAATTTTTCCTGCGTCAACTGGTAAGCGGCAATCGGTTTATTAAACTGGATCCTGGATTTGGCATAATTCAATGCGGTATCGTAGCAAGTCATCATTGATCCTACAACACCCCAGGCAATTCCGTATCTTGCCTGATTAAGGCACATTAAAGCATTTTTCAATCCGGTTGTACCGGGTAAAATATTTTTATCAGGAATAAATACATTATCAAATATCAATTCTGAAGTTACTGAAGCTTTAAGAGAATGTTTCCCTTTCATTTCCGGAGCCGAAAAGCCTTTAGTCCCTTTTTCAACTAAAAAACCTCTTACTTCTCCATTCAATTTAGCCCAGACGACTGCAATATCTGCGATTGTCCCGTTGGTTATCCACATTTTGGCGCCATTAATAATGTAACCGTCATTGGTTTTTTCCGCTTTAGTAACCATTCCGGCCGGATTAGATCCGAAATCAGGTTCAGTTAATCCAAAACATCCAATCTTCTTTCCTTTTGCAAGAAGCGGAAGCCAATAATCTTTCTGCTCTTCGCTTCCGAAAGTAAAAATAGGATACATTACCAGTGCACTCTGTACGGAGACAAAACTTCTGAGCCCGCTGTCCCCTCTTTCCAATTCCTGCATCACCAGACCGTAAGCAACATTATTCATCTCGGCACAGTCATACTTTTGCGGCAATGTTGATCCGAACAAACCCATTTCAGCCATTTTGGGAACCAGGTCGAGGGGAAATCTATTTTCGCGGCTGCATAACTCAATGATAGGAATAACCTCACCGGACACAAATTCCCTCACGGATTCCCGTATCATTTTCTCCTCATCAGAAAGAAGAGAATCGATGTTAAAATAGTCTACTCCCGTGAATTTATGCATCCAAGCGTTCCTAACTTTTACATTTGGGAAAATCAAAGTTATTAAAAGCGTGAGCTAGAATCAAACGGAGGATGGGATGCGGGATACTGGATGCGGGATACTGGATGCGGGATACTGGATGCGGGATAAAGCAGGAAAGAGTCAGGAGTCACTGGT
>JBLNGL010000358.1:0-3659 GCA_050264735.1 Ignavibacteria bacterium
ACTTTTTTATCCAATACTCTCTGCTTTCTGATTTCACCATCAGGATCGTTCATAGGTCCGTTTGCTAAAATAATCCCTAAAGAGATTGGTTCAGTTTGTCCGGGCTGAAGCGGAAATAATCCGGAAGACACAAATAAATTATACTCGCTGGCAATTGTGTTAGCGGGATCAAAAAAGTTGCCGGGAACCATAAAATTAGACCAAACAAATTCATCTGTATATTGGTCAGTCAATCCTTCCCCTGACGGCCTGTAAAATGAACCTGTAATTCCAATCTGATCTGTTTCAGAAACATCAGTAACATCAACTCCGGGTTCTCCCGGCAAGCCAAAACGGGCACCGGATGTTGGTTTACCATCATTCTCACCATCATCTCCGGTGTCTGCTAATCCATCCAACCCAACATCATCAGTTACGGGATTCCAATCTCCATCGTCATCAATTCCATTATTTCTTGATTCGTCAACCATTTCATCAATACCATCATCCATAAATTCATCCACGGAACCATTGTTATTGTTGTCAATTCCATCCGCATATATTTTCCCTAGATCCTCCGATTTAACATCGTATAAAATAATTTTAGAGCCGGGAACTTTATACCGAAAGTAAGGAGCATCTGCGGCAGCAGCTGTAATCATTTCTTGTGTTACAATGGGGCTGTTTTCCTCACCGTCATCATTATTATCTATAAAATCGGCAAAAGCTCTTCCAATATCATCTGATTCAACCATTATCAGATGAACGGCACTATTTTGAATCGGATCATCTTCAGGATTTGCAGGCCATCTTTTCCATTTGTCATTAGAGGACTGATCAACCATTTCCTGAGTAACTAAAGGGCTGCCGTTTTCAGCATTCAAGTTTTGATCAATCCTATCTGCATACGCAACACCCAACTGATCCTGAAAAGCTATATGAGTAGCATTTTCATCGATTAATCCGTTTCCATTATTATCAATACCATCAGAACGACGAGGGTCATTCCTAGGAACGGTTAAAGTATCACTTTCCCCAACAAGCATTGCTTCCGTAACCTTTGGGCTTCCGCTTTCTCCATCACCATCATTATCTATTCTATCAACCGCATTGCCAGGTGTTTCAAGAAATGCTCCGCCGACTATTCCTACAGGGTTTGAACCAAAAGTAACTGAGCGGTTATCGTCATCCCTAGACCAGGCAATATCATTCAAAATATCAAATTCAGATCTGTCATCATTCCCGTCTTCACCTACATAATCAGCCCAGGTAATAGTAACACCAACTTTGTTTATCGGCTTGGTGCCGTCATTTTTTACTTTAAATAAAAGGAATAACGCATCCTGAACTAATATTTGAGACCATGCCATCAATCTTACATCGAGTATAATCCCTAACCCTTTTCTTGAAAGATCGGTTGTATCGGGGAAATAAGCCGTATATCTATCGTAGTTATTATCTGAGGCATGGAAGAACATTTCCTGGTCGGCGTTAAAAATATTTTTCCCAAAATAACCATTCCAGGCACCGGGCCAACCCGGGTCCTCAGTATCCCCTATTTTGTCAGGCCAGGAAGGCGGCCATGTAGTCGGATCAGTGCTGGTTGCGAAACCTTCAGGGTTACGCTCATTGTAGTAGCCGGGGACCGGTTCAAAATTCCAGGTTTGCCCTTGCGGAGACTCTAAATAGTGACATCTGGAAATAATATGCTGGATATTTCCGTTATCATCTACTACTTCACCGCCAACTACAATGCCTGCAACGGCAAGATAAACCTGCCCTGTGTTTTTAGGCCATTCATACGGCGTTTGTTCTGCAATAGTAACAGAACCGGTTTCTCTGCCTGTCATGCCGTAATTAAAAACCGTAGTTCTAATCTGATTACCCTCCATCTGTGCTTTTCTTCTATATCTCACATCTCCTCTTTCTTTACTGGGAATATACTGTGCGTAATCAACCTCAGTTAAAATGAGAACAAGGAAAAGCAAAAGGATTGTATTTTTGTAAAAAGAAAGCATTAAAAACCTCCGGTAATCATTTACATTAAAATGAAAGTTCAATTCCGAATTGTACATTCCTTGGTTCAGCGTAATAATCCGGATACTTAAAATATTCCTCGGGTGTGTTGGGGCTAGCCGGATTTTTAATAAGATTTTGAGTCTCCGTCGTAAAGTCCGGCTGACCGGTATCTCCATGCACTTTTAGAGGAATTCTGTTATCCAGAAGATTAAATACTCTTAAGAAAGCATTTACATCCACGCCGGATAATTGGAAAGTCTTTTCTAACTTTAAGTCCATGGAAAATTGAGTGGGTATTCTTCTGCTGTTCGGAAGAAGCCCTGAGCTTATTCCCCTATCTGCCGTATATTGTGTAACTGTCGGAGAATACGGCAGGCCCGTTCCATATCTTGCAATTAAACTTGCACCCCACCCCTCAAAGCCCGTATAAATCGAGGCATTTAAAAGATGGTTTTGATCCCAATCCATTGGAATTAAAAAAAGGCTCGGTTCATCGCCGCTGATCTGCGCATTGTAAGCATCTTCTTCTCTTGAGTTTGTTCCTTCAGCTATCTGATATGTATAATTAATATCAAAAGAGAAATAATTTGTAAATCTTTTATTGAAAGTAAAAGTTATACCTTTAACATTAGCATAATCCTTATTGGTAAAAATAGAATAAGTAACAAGATTGTATGTCTGTATGATTGTACCGGCAGTTATCCAATCTCTAACATCTCTGTAAAATCCCGTAACATCAATTAAATAATCCTCAAAAAATTCCTGCCGGAATCCGATTTCATACATAACTGTTTTTTGAGGTTTAAGATCAGGATTGCCAAAGACTCCAATGTCTGCCCCGGAGTTAGGAATTTTGTAAGGTCCATTCTGAAATAAATATTGGAATGGAGGTATTTGCAAAAAGTGCCCGTAGGAAAAATGCACAACCCCTGTTGGACTTATTGGATAAGCAATTCCAAATCTCGGGCTAACCTTCATTTTTGGTTCGGAATCTTTATAGAAATAAGGTTCTCTTTCTTCGATACTCAATTCATCCATTCCGGGCCGGATAGGAGCGTATATATTCGGATCTTTTACATCAACCAGAACTTTTCCATTAGCATCAAAGTAATCGTAGCGAATCCCAAAATTAATAATGACCTGTTCAAATTCTATTTTATCCTGAACGTAAGCCGAAGCTTCAAACGGTTTATTTTCATATTGATATCGATTTGGCTGACTTATATCAGGAATTGATGGAGTAAAAATACTATCCTCAATACCGTTTGTTCTGTGGGGCTCAAGGTCATAATCATCAAATTGCAGCTTATGTTGTTTTACCTCCCCACCTAATTTTACCAGGTGCTCTTTATTTAACTGACTGGTGAAATCAACCTTGCCGAGGAATGTATTTGTCTCCCTGAAGAACCTATGAAGGTTTGTCCCCATAGTTCTGAATGAATAATCATCGGGCCTTCCCCGTTGTAAAGAATCAGGATGTAAGTATCTTGAATCATTTGGATCTTTATATAAATATTCATTAAAATCCTTGAAAAAATAAGACCCTTTTACTTCATAAAAAGTAGAAGAAGAAAGCATATGAGTGATTGTGGCGGTACCGTTATAGCTTTTAGCGAATTTATTTACATCGCCGTCAGGATTCAGTTTATACTCATGGTTAT
>JBLNGL010000359.1:0-2731 GCA_050264735.1 Ignavibacteria bacterium
GGGGGGCTACATTACCCATCATTTTTATGATGAACAGTTCTGCGACATAATAATTTTTGTCCCGGATGATTTTATCAAAAACGTCGTTGATAAGTATAAGATAAAGGTATCATCTGAAAAAAATAATCAAAAAAGCGATACGGTTCTTCCCCTGAATTTTGATGAAACTTTAAAAGCATATCTTCAATCATTAATTCCTTATTTCAATCAGGAAAATCCTCCCGACTATTTGTTAAAATTAAAATTCGAAGAGTTATTAATTAATATTCTTTCCGGTAATAATAATCCGCTCGTAAAAGATTACTGCAAGGAGATATGCTTATACAGTAAAATACCGATTAAAGAAATTATGGAAGCTAATTTTGCCGGCAGGCTTACTATATCAGAATTTGCTTGCCTCTGTGCAAGGAGTCCATCTGCTTTTAAACGCGACTTTTTTGCAGCGTTCAATACTTCCCCTGGTAAATGGCTGATTGAAAAAAAAATTGAATATGGAAAATTTTTGCTCGAAACTACCGAAAAAAGAATTGAAGAAATTACTTTTGATACCGGATTTAAAACCCGTTCTCATTTTATTAAAGTATTTAAGGAAAAATACGGTACAACACCTTTAAAATTTAAGAAGATAAAAAATCCGCCTGAAGCAAAGCATAACCTAAATTTGACCTCCAGGGAATCTTTTCTAAGCTTCTGAGGAACAATCTTTTTTCTCTCATTTTATAACTTGGATTAGTCGTTTTATTAAACCGTGTAAATCTTTAAGGAGGCATCTAATGACTAATCGGGTTTATAAAGATAAAGAGCATTCTAACCATAGTAATTTTTTTCTTCTCTGGTTAATGATTTTAATATTACCGCTGTTTGTCGATTCTTCTTGTGAGGAAAAAATATCTTCGGATTCATCAAACTCCCTTTCAGACAATAAATTGTTAATTGAATGGAATGAAACTGCATACCGTATTGCTAACGAATTTGATCAATTCTATACATTCAAAGGAGTACGTGCATTAGCCATGACTCATCTTGCTATCCATGACGCACTCAATTCCATCATTCCTAAGTACGAACACTATAGTTTTAATTCTGCTGAACCTGAAGCTGATCCTATTGCAGCAGCATCTCAGGCATGTTTTGAAGTTTTAGTTTCTGTTTATCCGCAAAAAAGAGATACCCTTCAAATTGTATTGGATAAATGGCTTGAAAAAGTCCTCGGTGGCAATAATAAATCTCTTGGAATTGAGCTTGGCAAAAATTCAGCTGCCTCAATAATGCAAAAACGCGAAGGAGACGGATTTGATCAGAGTACTGAATATATTATAAGGACAAAAATCGGCGATTATCAGTTTACGCCTGGATTTGATTGGGTACTTGCACCGGGATTCCGCTTTGCTAAACCGTTTGGGATAGTCTCTCCGGAACAATTTAGATCTCCGGCTCCGCCTTTATTAAACAGCGATGAATATGCAGAATCATTTAATGAAGTAAAAAAATATGGAGCAGCTGGAAGCTCATTTAGAACCCAAGAGCAAACTAACTTTGCTCATTGGTGGGCTGAATTCGCAGAACACAGCTTGAACCGTATTGGCCGTCTTACTTCGGCAGAGCGCAAATTGCCTCTCTGGGAAACAGCTAGAATGTTTGCATTAATTAATATGACATTGTATGATATTTACTTAAGTGTTGTTGACAGCAAATACTTTCACAATAAATGGAGGCCTTATACTGCAATTAGGATGGGGGATAAAGATGACAATCCGAATACAGAATCTGATACAGCATGGATCCCGGAAATGTTAACTCCCCCCTGGCCTGAATATCCTTCGGCTCATGCTTCGTGTCTTGCCGGCGGCGCTGAGATTTTTGAAAATGTTTATGGTACACCGAATATTCATTTTACGATGGAATCAATAACCGCTTTGCCTGGTAATAAAATCCGAGCTTATAATAACCTTGATTCTGTAGCTAATGAATGTGCCGATTCAAGAATAATGAATGGATATCATTTCAGATTCTCTACAGAAGAAGGTAAAAAACAAGGAAGGAAGGTTGCTAAGTATATAATCTTAAAGTTCCTGCGCCCACTTTAATTAATCCCATTTCTGCCGATTCAAGAATAAAATTACGTGTAAGTGAATTAAAAAATACGTAGTATCTCTGATTTTTATCTCTTCTTATAATACTAATTTTATAACGTAAGTAAAGTTATTTTACTTATTTATTAGAAATATGTGATAAAGGTGAAGAAATTTCATTTTATTTTTTAAAGAATCTAAAAAAGGAGCTGAAATGGAATACCAAGAAACAGTAATAATCGGTGGTGGTCAGGCTGGATTATCGACAAGTTATTATTTGAAACAAGCAGGGAATGAACATCTGATACTGGAGAAAGCCTCCAAACCTGCTGATGCCTGGCGGAACGGCAGATGGGATTCTTTTACTCTTGTAACTCCTAACTGGTCGGTTAAAATTCCTGGTGCTGAATATAACGGAGATAACCGGGAAGGATTCATGCCGCGGGATGAGGTTGTTAGATACTTCGAAAGTTATATTGAAAAATTCCAGCTTCCAGTCAGGTACATGCAGAATGTACTATCCATAGAACCAATGGATCACAATGGTTATAAAATAATAACCGAAGAAGCTGTTTTTGAAACAAAAAATGTGGTAGTAGCAACCGGCTTTGAACAATTTCCAAAAATTCCTGAATCAGCTCAAAAGATTTCGGCAGATA
>JBLNGL010000360.1:0-3711 GCA_050264735.1 Ignavibacteria bacterium
ATAGATAAGCGTTAGTTAAATTAAACCAAAGCTTTTGGAGAAGTTTATAGGGATAGTTGCTACAGCAAAAAATATAAGATAAAAAACCCGCAGTACGGGGTTTCTCCATAATTTATTATTATTATTTGATGAAAAGCAATATCTCTATAATAATCATTATCCTCTGGATAAGCATTCAAATATACCCTCAGGAAGATATAAAAATAATCTCATCAGGCTTCAACTCTATAGTAATACAATACACCGCCTTATACGATACTTTAAAAGAAAAAATAGATAACCAGGAATTTCTCGGGATAAACCTGGGAAACGGTTACATCCCTGATGAAGTGAAATGGGGAGAAGCGGCAGTACCGGTCAGATCTCTGAATATCGGCGTACCTTCAGAGTTTGGAAACACAATAGAAGTTCTAAGCTCTGCATATAAAGAAATTACGGGAAAACTGCTGCCGAATGGCAAACCGAAGTTGGAAAAGGATTTGCTGGTGCCCGAGTATTTAATAGGAGAAAATTATAACGCTTTCCGGAATGATGAGGAATTAGTAAGCTTCGGGGATTTCGAAATAATGAGGGGGATTCCGACAAACAACTTTATAATAAAGCCTGTAAAATTCTACCCGCTGGAGAATAAGATAATAATTTATAATAAAATAATATTCAGAATTAATTATTCTGCAAACCAGAAAATATACCGGGGACATGAAGATGAATTCCTCAGGGGATCTCTGCCGAATTATGAAGTTGCAAAGTTTTGGAAAATTGATAGAAAAAAAATTAGAAAGACTGCAGCCAGTGTATTATCAACCGGCACCTGGGTAAGATTTGAAGCACCGGAAGAAGGAATCTATAAAATAGACCGTGCAATGTTTGCCTCATGGGGTTTTGATCCCGGTTCCGTGGATCCGCGTACAATAAAGATTTATAATAACGGGGGAAAACAGCTTCCGGAGAGGGTTGAAGAGGATCACCCTTCCGATTTGATCGAAAATGCAATAACTGTTACCGGAGAGGAAGATTCGACGTTTGATGCGTTAGACAATATATTATTCTACGGCAGAGGAATAAATTTTTGGGATTATGATACCGTTAGTAATGCTGTAAAGAGATATTTTACCCCCTATTCAAAAGTAAATTACTTCTGGATTACCTCAGGAGGAAATCCCGGTAAAAGGATACAGGCTAAAAACGGAAATCTCAGTGTTCAGCCGCAATATATTCAAACTACAACTCAAGCTTTTGCATCCCTGGAAGAAGATAAGGCAAAAGTTGCAGCTACCGGCAGATACTATGTCGGCGATGAATATTCTCAGTCCGTTCCTATGAAGATTTATATTAATAAATTAGACGGAAGAATAGAATCAGTTCCTTTAACCTATAAGCTGCGGTTCATAAATGCCTCCGAATTACCATTTACTTTAAGAGCAGAAGAAAACTCTAGCCTGCTCTTTTCGGAAAGCATACGAGGTTCCGGGGATCCTTCTAGTTATTTAGCCGGATACCAGCTGCTTAAAACTGTAATATACAGAGGTCTTCTGCCTGAAAATACCAGTCAGTTAAAATTCCAGGTATTAAACACGAACTCCGCTTCCAAAGGTTACATCGATTTCTTTGAAATCTATTATGAAAAATTCTTAAGCGCCTCTGGAGATGCTCTGATATTCTTTTCAAAGGATACATCTGCAGTAATTGAATACCAGCTGAACGGATTTTCATCATCGAATATAAAAGTTTATGATATTACGGATTTTGCAAATATAAAGATTGTGACGAACCCGGTAATGCTGAGCGGCGGAGAATTCAGATTCCAGGAAGCAATGACAGCAGGTAATGTTTCAAAATATATGGCGTTGGGGAATGATAATTTTAAAATACCCGTAAATGCGGTTAATATCAAAAACCAAAATGTCACCGGAATCTCAGAAGCAAAACTAATAATTATAGCAAATAAGAATTTTCAAACTGAAGCAGAAAGATTGAAAAGTTATCGGGAAGGCGAGTCAAAGCATAAACTCCCAACATCTATAGCATATGTGGATGAAATATATAACGAATTTGCCGCAGGTATGACAGACCCGACTGCAATAAGAAATTTTATTCAATATACGTATGATAGCTGGACAGTACAACCGGAGTATATACTGTTATTTGGAGACGGAACCTACGATGCAAAAAATGTAGAAGGTGCAAATAATAATTTTGTACCTACATACCAGGTCCCTTTGATAACAGATTCACCAATTCTGTATTTGATCAATTCATATCCGATGGATGACTATTTCGTTAGAGTAGATGGAGATGGTCCGGTAGTCGACTTGGCAATCGGCAGGTTAAACGTGCAGACTCCCGCCGATGCTGGTTACGTCGTTGATAAAATTATTAATTATGAATCAAATATGGAAAGGGGCACCTGGCAGAATCTGATTACCCTGGTGGCAGATGACGGGCTGACCAGCGAAGGAGATGATCATGCCCTTCACACTAATCAATCGGAAAATTTATCCAGAATAATTCCCAAATCGTTCAATATAAACAAAATATACCTCGCTGCATATCCTACGGTAATAACCGGAGCGGGTCGGACAAAACCCGAAGTAAATAAGGCAATTGTAAATGCCATTAATACCGGTACATTAATATTGAATTATATAGGTCACGGGAATCATGAAGTTTGGGCACATGAAGTGGTTTTTGAAAAGAGTTCAACAATCTCCCAATTGCATAATGATAAATATTTCTTTTTAACTGCCGCAACATGCAATTTCGGACAGTATGATTTTACCGGAACTCAAAGCGGGACTGAAATGCTGATTTTAAAAGATGGAAGCGGAGCTCTGGGAGCATTTACAGCAACTAGACAAGTTTATGCTAATCAAAACCAGACTTTAAATGAGTATTTTTACAGTCAACTGCTTCTAACACCACGAGAGGCGGAAAATTTACCAATTACGATCGGGAGAGCTTATTGTTTGACGAAACAAAGATATACTGCGGAGAATGATCAGAAGTTTCATTTATTCGGTGATCCTACATTAAGGCTTCTTATACCTCAATACAGCTCAACAGTAGATTCGATTAATGGAATATCATTGAATTCGTCTGCAGATACTATCCGGTTAAAAGCTCTTAGTAAAGTAAAGCTTGCAGGAACAATAAAAAGACCGGACAATGCGGTGTGGGAAGATTATAACGGGGAAGCTGTTTTATCCATTTTTGATTCTGAAAGAAATACCAGAATTATCGAAAGAATTGATACTTTATACACTAATATATACAATATAACCCTTCCGGGAGGAATTCTCTTCAATGGTAAAATATCTGTTTTTAATGGAAAATATTCAGCCGAATTTGTGGTGCCGAAAGATATTTCATATGAGAATAAAAAAGGGAAAGTCCTAGTTTATTTTTATAATAATCTAACTGATGGAATAGGAATTACGGATAGGCCGATAATAGGCGGAAGTGATAACAGCGTTATAAACGACGGTAAAGGACCGGAAATAGAAATATATTATGATAATGCAGGCACCGGAAGCTCAACTATAATAAATCCGGATTCAAGATTGATTGTAAATCTGAGTGATGAGACGGGGATAAATACTTCCGGCACCGGAATTGGTCATAAATTGGAAGGAGTATTGAATGATAATGAATCTTCCCCGATAGATTTTACCGAATTTTTCACAGGAGATCTGGATGCCGGAGGAAAATCGG
>JBLNGL010000361.1:0-3164 GCA_050264735.1 Ignavibacteria bacterium
AAGAAGGCATTTTGTATATAAACCGCACATATTATTTTAGAGCAATTCTGAAAGAATTTTATCTAGCAAAAAAGAAAACGGCTTTTATTATTAAAGTATTTAAAGAAATAAGGAGAAAGAAAATAACAACGTTTCCCGGAAGGAAAGGTTTAATTGTTTATCTTGCCGGGACATATTTAATATTTAGATCCAAGCTGCATTTTCTCCTGGCAAAATTTAAATGAAAATCAATCCTTCAAAATATATTAATATTCTGCGGCTTATAAGAAATGAAAGACGTTCTCTGGATGAATTAATTCACCGGCAGAATATCGCTCTAAGAAAATTAATTAAACATTCATACGGCACCGTAAAATTCTATAAAAGATTGTTTGATGACTGCGGACTCCGCCCGGAGGATATCAAATCTGCCGGAGATATTACAAAGATCCCTGTTATTGATAAAAAGATGCTGCAGAAAAATCCTATAGAAGATTTGATCAGCAGCAGATTCAATAAAAAAAATCTAAAGCGAATTACAACTTCCGGTTCCAGCGGTATGCCTTTGGAGTTCTATATCGACAGCTCATATGATCAGTATAGAAAAGCGCAATTTATGCGTCCGTATATCTCCAACGGACAAAGATTATCGGATCGGTCAATTTCGTTTAGTTATTATGAAGCGCCGGAAAAAAAATGGTTTCACCATTTAGGCCTGCTCTCCGATCATAGAATTATATCCGGATGGGATTTATCTGCCCAGATAAAAGCCATTCAAAATATTAAACCGGCGGTTATCAAAGGTTATGGTTCTGTTTTAAATCTTCTTGCAAATAAAATCATAGACGAGAAAATATGGATACCAAATCCCCGTTTATTATTTACCGATTCTGAAATATTAACCACTGATGAAAGAGAAAATATCGGCAATGCTTTCGGAGCGCCGGTAATAGATATTTACGGAACATGGGAAACGGGCAACATTGCTTACGAATGCAGCTGCAGGAGTGGATATCATATTGCGATAGATTCCGTCATAATGGAATTTTTAAAAGAAGGTAAACCGGTTAGCAGGGATGACGAAGGAGAAATTACCGTTACCGTATTAGATAACTATTCAATGCCTTTCATTCGTTATAATTTAAACGACATAGCAAGTTACAGTGAACAGAAGTGCGCATGCGGCAGGACCTTTCCTTTGTTCAATCAAATTAAAGGAAGGAAAAATGATTACATGATCTCCGAAGACGGGAAGAAGATTTCATATTTCACAAGCTATTTTAACAGGCTGGCTCCTCATGTTTATGAATATCAAATTATCCAGGAAGATATAAATTTATTTAAAGTTCTAATCGTACCGGGTAAATCATACAGGAGCGAAGGTGAAAATATTTTCATACCTGTTATAAAAAGATTTTTCCCGAATGCAGAAATAGATATCAAATTAGTTGAAGCAATCGAACGAGCGCCTTCGGGAAAATTTGCGGCTTTTAAATCAATGGTAAAGGATCACTGATGGCTGAAGCAGCTGCGAAAGAAAATATTAAATTCGAAGGAGAAATTATTAAAGATGCAGCTGCGTTAGGCTCCACGCTGTATTTTTCTCAGGCTTTGTACATGGTAAGAGGATTTATAATAGCCCATGTACTAGGTCCATCGGCATACGGAGTCTGGAGCATATTCCGAACCATATTTAATAGCGCTCCTTTTTTAGGATTCGGTGCTCAGGAAGCAATGGTGCGGGAAGTTCCTTTCAGCATGGGGAAAGGAAAAGTAGAAGAAGCACCGGTAATTATTCAAACAAGCTTGTCATGGAATGTGCTGTTCACTGCCTCTATTTCTGCAATTGCTTTCATATTGTCATTTACTCCTATAATCCTGGAATATAACGCCGAGATCAGGCTTGCAGGCCTGGTATTTGTCCTGAATGGCATTCATCTTTTCATGCAGCCGAAATTAAAGAGTGAAAAAAAAATAATCCTCCTCAGCAAATATCTTTTATCTTATGCAATTTTAAATTTTATTTTCGGATTAGCATTTCTCTTTTTCCTGGAAATTCAGGGATTGCTTCTCGGAATGATCATTTCTCAGCTTCTGCTGCTTGCGTTCCTTATTTCCAAAGGGTATTTATCTCTCCATTTTTCGCTCGACAGAAAAGTTCTGCGTAAACTTCTCGGCATCGGTTTTCCAATAATGATCATCTCCTCTCTTTTTTACCTGATGCGGAACATTGATAAATTTATAGTGATTACGCTCCTGGGTAAAAAAAACGGAGGATATTATGCACTTGCGGCATTTATCTCTTCCGTTGTAAGACATATTTCATATTCAACATCTTCCGTCCTGCTGCCGCGTGCGATGTACGCATACGGCAGGACCAGGAACATTAAAGATTTAGAAACCTATTACACAATGCCGATGACTATCTTTGCCGGTTTTGTGCCGGTTATTTTAGGCTTAATTTATATTAATGTCGGTGCAGTAGTGAATTTATTTCTGCCTAAGTATTTACCCGCAGTATCAGCAATGCAGATCTTAATTCTCGGGTTATTTTTTACTACAATCTGGGGACCCCCGGCAAACTTGTTAATAGCATTAAACAAGCAGAAAAGCTTCATGTACATTACTGCAGCAGTCTTATTAGGCGGTGCTGTTCTCGAAATCGTAGTAATAAAAATGGGATTCGGAATGAATGGTGCTGCAATTGCAACTGCTTCTATGTTTTTGATTGCTTCTCTTACTGCAAATTCTTTAGCGCTTCTTCTGCTAAAAGATAATGCACGGCAAATCTGGAATTCATTCGGAAGGATTTATCTTCCATTCATTTATTCATTTGCCGGATTAATGGCGGTAACATTAATTCACCTGTCTGCCCAGCCGGTGGTTAATTCAGCGTTAAAATCGCTGATATATTTTTTATACTGTATTCCGATTTTCATATATACAGAAAAGAAAACCGGTGTAGCCGGCAGAGTATTTAATGCGGCAAAAAAGTTTAGAAAGAAAAGAGAGGAGTAGTGGAGGGATGGAGTAGTGAAGTAATGAAGGAAATGGTAATCGGTAAGAAAAAAATTGTTAATAAATGTTAGATATTTAACTATTGTAACAAACGGGAAGAAATTTACATTGCGCTCTGTCTCCCCCCTTTTTCTAAAGGGGGGAACGGAAGGGGGGTTTCCAAAAAG
>JBLNGL010000362.1:0-5966 GCA_050264735.1 Ignavibacteria bacterium
ATTTCCCGGAAATATTCAGTTATTTTGAAGCCGTTGTTCCTAATCAGACAGATAAATTATTAATAGGTACGCCGGACTGGGAAATGAAGTTAGGCAGCGGCATTATAAAAGGTTTTCATTGGGGTACAATTACTTTGAGAGGAGCCCTGGAATATTCTTTTGAGGAATCAAAATTTGATGCAGGGGAATATGCTGTTGAATATTTAAAAAGACTTTCGCAAACCTGGCGGATTTACCTGGGAGTTGAAGGTTCTCAAGATGAAATAGAATTGATTACCGAAGTGCAGCTATTTTTTACGGATAATATATTTCTTAAGCTCAATAACGGGATCGGAATTACATCCAAAGCAACAGATTGGGCACCGGAAATCGGAGTTATGTTTTCATTTCCTCTATTATCCGATTAAGCAGCAAAAATTCACAATGATCAATAATAAAAACAGATTAAATTTTTGTTGCCGGTTTAAGTTCATATTCTGTTTTTATATCTTTATAAAGAACTCTTTCCAGAAACAATCCTGAAGGAGGAGCAGTATATTTTGCAGGTATAACGGATTTCACCGTCAGAAAAGTTTTCAAATCTGCTTCAGTTAGTTTTCCTCTCCCTATTTCAACAAGAACTCCTATCATTCTTCTTACCATTTTCCATAAGAAATGAGAGCCGGTAACCCTATATAAAATTAAATCCCCTTCTTCTTTCATTTGGATATTATTGATTAACACTTTAGTTGATTTTTCAATTTGGTCTTTATCCGCAAATGATCTGAAATCATGCATACCAATGAAATGTTTGGACGCAGAATTCATATTTTCAAAGTTCAACTTATCTTTCACCCACCAGACAAAATTTTTTCCGAAAGCAGTCCTTCTTTTAGAGATCTGGTAAATATAGCTTCTTGAGACTGCATCATGCCGTGCGTGAAATTTTGGATGCGTCTTTTCGACTTCCAATATGTTTATGTCGTGAGGAAGTTCATCATTTAATTTCATCTTTATAATTTCCGGTGCCAGCATTGTTTTCACTTCAAGGTGGGCTGTCTGGCAGATAGCATGCACGCCGCTGTCGGTTCTGCCGGAACCCTGGATATCAATTTTGGAATCTTTAAAAATCTTTTCGCATTCTTTCAGCAGTATGCCCTGAATAGTTTTGGCATTTTCCTGTTTCTGCCATCCGCTGTAGCGTGTCCCCTCGTATTCGATATTTAATTTAAAGCGAGGCATCAATAATAGTCTATTCTTCGGTAGATTTCATTAAACTTTCACTATAAGCAAGATCTAAGCAAATCTTGGAAATACTTTTCATTAATTCCGGTACTAATTCCTCTTTGCCCCCATTAATTTTTGATAAATCATTATTGTTTACTTTTTTTTCTTCATCTTCGATTTGTGCTTCAACAATATTTAAACACAATTCCCTAGGGGAAATTGACCCTCCTAGTCTTAGATCCAATTAATTTTTATCTCTTTTTCTAACGTTTTAAATTCCATATCTCCGGTAACTAAAATTGCTTTCTGGTTTTTTGCTAATGCAGCAGCAAAAGCATCTGCATAAGACATTTTATGAAAAGCTTTATATTGAGCGGCCTGTAATGTAAGCTCCTTATTTGCTTCTATAATGGTTATAGGATATTGAGCGAGCGTTGCACTGAAGAGTTCAGCTCTTTTTAAATCAAAATTTCTGAGAGTTATATAATAGATTTCTCCCCAATTAATTACACACAGAAATAGTTCAACCCGGTTATGCAGAGCTGCATCAATAATTTCAGCTACCTTCAGAGCGCCATTTTCTCCCCTGCTGTACGCTATTAATGCGTAACTATCAAACACATATCGTCTCATAGCTCACGCTCTTTCTTTTTTTCCTCCATAAATGCTTTTAACAAGCTAGGTCCATCTTTCCCTAAAAATCCAATATTAGCTTTAATTATTTCCGAAGTCACGGGAATGATTTTTATGCCGTCATCCTCTTCAAAAAAATTAACTCTTGTACCGGGTTTTATACCAAACTTCCTTCTAAGCTTTGAAGGAATTACTAATTGTCCTTTTGATGTTACATAACCTGTTTCCATATTAAACTCCATTCAAATTATTACAGTCAATGTAAAGTTAGATATTTTAATAATGTAAGTCAATATAAAAATGTAAGACGTTTTTATTATGTATGCCGATATATTAATATATATTAAATATACATTCTATTTCTTGAATTTATTAAAATCTTGTATTCTTTGTAAACCACACAGGATTTTACTATTTTTCATGTCTTCATTAAAGGAATTTAACATGATTTACAGTATGACCGGCTACGGCAAAGGAACCGCCGAAGCGGATGGTATTGCCGCCGAAGTTGAAGTAAAAAGCATAAATAGCCGGTATTTAGATATATTCCTCAAGCTTCCTCAATCTTTAATAAGCAAAGATTATGAGCTGCGGGAATTAATTAAATCAAAAATTAAAAGGGGGAAAATTTCTGTTGTCAATGCTGTTAAAAAAAACGGACAACAGGAAGATATCCCTTTGATAGATAAAAAGAAGCTGAAAGGGTTAATCGGCTTCCTAAAAGAATTGAAAAAAAATGCAAAAATTAATGAAAAAATAAAACTTGAGCATCTCCTAAATTCCAGGGATATCATTCTGACTGCAGGGGAAGGATCCTCCGAGATCGAATTCGAACTTTTAAAAAAGGCACTCGTTTTTGCGCTGGATGAGTTGCTCAAGATGAAAAAAAATGAAGGGGGCCAGCTGGCTATAGATCTTAAACATAGAGTAAAAACAATTGAAGAAAAGCTAAACCAGATTGAAAAGGAATCATCGGAAAGTGTTAAGGAATATTTTGAGAAATTTAAAGAGAAAACAAAGACATTGGTTAAGGATTTAACTCCATATACTGACAGGCTTGAACTTGAATTGGCATTGCTGGCCGAAAAATCGGAGATAACGGAGGAATGCGTAAGATTAAGGAGTCATATAAAATTTTTTCTGGAAAGCTTAACAAAGGAAGACGAACCGGGCAGGAAGCTGAATTTCCTCTGCCAGGAAATGAACCGCGAAGCCAATACAATCTCCGCAAAAACTTTATCTACTTCGATTACCCACAGTATGGTTATTATTAAAGAAGAGATAGAGAAAATGAGAGAACAGATTCAAAACATTGAGTGATCCTTGGATAAGAAGGGAGCAGTAATTGTAATTTCCGCTCCGAGCGGAACAGGAAAAACAACAATAATTAAAAATATTTTAAAGGATTTTCCAGGCTTGGTGTTTTCCGTTTCCGCAACAACTAGAAAGAAAAGAGATAACGAAATAAACGGTGTTGATTATTACTTTTTAAGTGGTGAAGAATTTAAAAGAAAAATTGATCAAAATGAATTTATTGAATGGGAAGAAGTTTACGGCTACCGTTACGGCACTTTGAAAAATATCATTGAAGAGAATATTTCAAAGGGAAAGCATGTTATTATGGAGCTTGAAGTTAAAGGGGCTTTATCAATTAAGAAAATTTATAAAAATGCGGTATTAATCTTTATTGCCCCCCCGAATTTTGAAGAATTGGTAAATAGATTGAAAAACAGGCAAACAGAGGACTATGAGGAACTTAACAAAAGAATAGAGAGGGCCAAAATGGAATTGAGTATGATGAATAAATTTGATTATCTTGTGGAGAATAAAGATTTGAATAAGGCTGTTTCGGAAGTAAAGAGTTTAATTAAAAATATTTTAAACTAAGGAGAATAAGATAAATGGAAATCAGACCGGTAGATTTAAGAGAGCTTGATATGCAGGCTTCAAATGTTTATGAAGCAGTAATTGTAACTGCAAAAAGAGCCCGGCAAATAAATGATGAAAACAAGATTGAATATAATGCATTGTTAAGTACAATTCCTGTTACCGGTACAGATGACGACAGCGAGGATATTGAAAATCCGGCTCAATCTAAAATATCATTGGATTTTGAACTTAAGCAGAAGCCGCATGTTCAGGCATTGCAGGAGCTTTTAGATAGTAAAATTGAATATAACTTCAAGGAAAAATAAACCTATTTACAAAGAAATTCTTTAATCCCGGCAAAACCGGGATTTTTTTTTGTTCTTTAGCTATATTTCAATCCAGTAAAACTTCATCAAAGAAAGTAAATGATAAAAGATCCTCTTTCAGGCAGAAAAATTATTCTGGGCGTAACAGGCTGCATTGCCTCCTATAAAGCCTGTTATTTAACAAGAGAATTAATAAAACGCGGTGCGGAAGTCAGAGTTGTAATGACTCCCTCGGCAGCAGAATTTGTACAGCCGCTGACTTTTTCTTCACTATCAAAAAACAAAGTTATTATTAATATTTTTCCAGGATCGCAAAAAGACGGCTGCGATTTTGGAACGTGGCACATTGATTATGCATTGTGGGCAGATTTAATTTTAATTGCTCCCTGCACAGTTAATACCATTGCCAAGATAGCGAATGGTTTTGCCGATAATGCACTAACCACGATCGTTTCCGCAGCTCGCAGCCCGGTTATTATTTCTCCTGCTGCAGACGTGGATATGTACGAAAATAAAATAACTCAAGGAAACTTAAATAGACTGAAAGAACTTGGTTATTTTATTGTCAATGCTGAAGAAGGAGATCTTGCCAGCGGACTTTCGGGAAATGGGAGATTCCCTGAAGTGGAAAAAATTATTGACGCTGTTGAACTGGTTCTTTCCGGGTATAGTATTGATATGCAGGATAAAAAAATATTGATAACTGCAGGTCCCACTTATGAAGATATAGATCCTGTAAGATTTATAGGGAACCGGTCTTCCGGCAAGATGGGATATGAACTGGCGAAAGCAGCTTTTTTACGCGGTGCTGCGGTAACTTTAATTTCAGGTCCTTCCCATGAAATTATTTATCCCGAAATAAAGCTGATTAAACTAAGATCTGCTCAGGAAATGGAAAGAGCGGCTAAAAATGAATTGAAGAATAATGATATTTTAATTATGTCTGCTGCTGTTGCGGATTACAGGCCTGCTCAAACATTGAATAAAAAAATAAAAAAATCCGAGAAATTAAAAGAGATCAAAGTGTTGGAAAATCCGGATATCCTTTCCGCAATTAGAAAAGATTCCTTAAATGGAACAATCAGAAAAAAAATTATCGGCTTTGCCTTGGAAACAGATAACGTTGAAAAAAATGCAGAGAAGAAGCTTAAAGAGAAAAATCTGGATATGATTATTCTTAATTCTTTAAAAGATAAATCAAGCGGATTTGAATTCGACACCAATAAAGTTAGTATAATCGGTCGTTCAGGTAAAAAATTAAATCTTCCGCTGCTGTCTAAATTCCAGGCGGCGAATAAAATTCTGAGTGAAATATTAAAAATTTAAAAGAGTTTTTTTAATCAAATCTCCCAGCTGAAAATAAAACTTAATCTTATCATGTTTGTAAACTTCAGCAAATTTAATTTTGTATAGCTATCATCGGACCAGTTATAACCAATAGCTTCTATTGAGACAGGATGATAATACTTTAATTGTATTGAAGTATCTGAAATAACCTCAACTCCCGCAGGGGCATATAGTATTAGTAAAGTAGCGTAATTGGTACCCCAGGTATTAGTACCGCTGCCGCCAATACCAACAGTCATTTAACAATTCAACAATTTTACAAGAACTTTCATTAAATTTAATTACAAAGTTTAATCTATAATGAAAAAAGAACTTAAAAAACAAATTACTGAAGCATTAACCGATCAAAAGGAAATTTTTGGAGATGATCTATTTACTGAATCTTTAGAGAAAACTAATTCTACTGAAAAAAAGATATATGAAAAAAAAGAAATAGTTGAAATCGAATTAATAAAGCAGAACAAAGTAACTGAAAAAGCCGAAACATTATTTGAAGATGAAAAAGAAATTTGGAAGAAGGCGTCGACCCTGAATCAGCTGGAATCTTTAATTAATAATTGCAATAAATGTCCGCTGCACGAAGGC
>JBLNGL010000363.1:0-3870 GCA_050264735.1 Ignavibacteria bacterium
CGAAGATGCATACGGATATTATACATGGCAGCCTAATATACCTGATGATCCGTTTGGAGACCCGACAGGAAATGGCGATCCCGGGTTCTTTAATCTTGCAAATGCAGATTACTGGGCTTTATTAAACTTTCTTACTACTCCTTCAGGCATCAGGGAAGAAAAAACTGCTTCCGGTTCACCAGCTGCTTTCAACTTATACCAGAATTATCCGAATCCATTCAACCCCACAACTACGATTAAGTTTGAAATAGCCAGCCAAAGCCCTGTGTACCTGAAGATCTACAACATTGTCGGTGAAGAAGTAGCAGCGTTAGTTAATGGAACAGTTATGAATGCCGGAACATACTCAGCATCATTTGATGCAGCCAACCTGGCAAGCGGTATATACTTCTACGAATTAAAAGCCGATAATTTTGTTATTTCAAAAAAGATGGTACTGCTGAAGTAATAAAAACGTGAGACTCACCCTCCGCGGTGAGTCTCACTTAATAGTAAGGAGATTCCAATGAAGGGTGCTGTTTTGTATGGCCCTCACGACTGGAGAATTCAGAATTTTGAAACACCTTCTGTATCTGATGATGAAGCGCTGCTTGATATAAAAGCTTGCGGTGTCTGTCATTCGGAGCTCCATCAGTGGGATGTTAAAATTAATGATTTGGAATATCCCAGGTTCATTGGACATGAAGTTGCAGGGGAAATAATTGATACTGGAGAAAGTGTAAAAGGGTTTAAACCAGGAGATCGTGTTGCCGTGTGGTCGGACGGCAAAGGGTATGCGGAAAAAATCAACGTTAAAGCAGACAGGCTTTTTAAGATTTCAGATGATGTTTCTTTTGCCGAGGCAATGGCTGAACCGATTGCCTGTACGACTAACGGAGTCATAAAATCCAATACACAATTGAACGATACAATTGCTTTAGTCGGTACAGGCTTTATGGGACTAATTCTTCTGCAGCAGTTAAAATTAAGAGGGCCAAAATTTATTGCCGCAATAGATGTTCGCGATGAAATTCTCGAGACTGCAAAAAAGCTCGGTGCTGACTATATCATTAATCCGCTTAATGAAAAAATAAAGAATGCAGCTAAAGATTTAACAAACGGTAAAGGTTTTGATGTCAGCTTTGAAGTTGGCGGCAATGAAACAACTTTAAATCTTGCTGCCGATATCTGCAGGATGGAAGGTAAGCTTGTAATATTCGGATTTCATCCGGGACCAAGAAAAATTAACGATTTAGGTTATTGGAACTGGATGGCCTTCGATGTTATAAATGCTCACTTCAGGGATTTAAATACAATTCTTAACGGAACAAGGATAGGAATGGAGATGCTTAATACGGGAAAAATTAATATGAAGCCGCTTATTACACATACTTTTAAATTAGAAGAGATAGAGAATGCTTTTAAAGCTGCCAAAGAAAAGCCAAAAGGTTTTATTAAATCTGTTATTACAATGAATTAATATGAAATGTGTTAATTAATAGGTAACACTATGAGGGTGTTTATAAATCTATTCTTTGCTTTTCTGTTATTCTTTTGTTCCGTGAATGTTTTTGCCCAAGGAGGAAAAATTTCTGGAAAAGTGATAGAAAAAACAAACGGAAACCCTGTACCTGGTGTTAACATTATTATTACAGGTACAGTATTAGGAGCGGCAACAGATGCTGATGGAGTATATTTTGTTCTGAACATTCCCCCGGGTACTTATGAGGTCAAGGCTTCCATAATCGGTTTTAAAACTATTATTAAAACAAATGTTGATGTAAGCGTTAACAATACGACCGAAGTAGATTCTGAAATGGAAGAAACTGTATATGAGCTGGATGAATCAGTTGTAGTTACTTCCGATAGGCCCCCGGTCGAAAAAGATCAAACCTCTACAAGGCACTTTGTTTCTTCGGAAGAAATATCAGTCAGACCCACTGCCGAGCTCACTGAAGTTTTAAGAACTTTACCCGGTATTGATATGGATGCCCAGGGACAACTAACCGTAAGAAGAGGCACCCTTGATCAAGTTGCATTTCTTATTGACGGCATTAGGGCAAGTAATCCTTTAAATTATCAGCCTTATACGAATATTAATCTTTCATCTATACAAGAACTTGAAGTAATTACTGGCGCATTCAATGCGGAATATGGCCAGGCGCAATCCGGAGTATTTAATATTATTACAAAAGAAGGTTCCGAGAATATAACAGCTTACGCTGAAATGAGATGGATACCGCCGTATAAACCTCATTGGGGGACTGCTTTTTACGATTATTCTACAGCAAAGTATTGGGAAAATTCACATGCTCGTCATCTTCAGTGGTGGATTGATAATCCTGATCAATGGGTAGATCCCAACGGTACTCCCGGAAATGATCCGAACAGCATATTCACGCCCGAGCAGGCGTATCAGGATTATCTTAATACTCATCAGCCTTTGACTAATTATACTGATGAAAGCGGGTATCAAACAGAGCTTGCCTTCGGTGGTCCATTGCCGATAAATAATTTCTATTTTTTTCTAACCGGCAAGTACAGGAATGTTCCTCCAATAACAGGGAATAGCTTTAGAGAAAGGGGTACATGGTTTGACGGAACGGCAAAAATAACATACCAGCTTAATCCTTCAATAAAGTTTTTATTATCAGGTTTTTACGGTGAAGCAAACACAAATATCGGGATGGAATATTTTAATGAAGAATTTATATCAAGTTACGGTCTTTCCAGTAAATATGCTTACCATGATTTTTATGGTTATCCTAAGAGCAGAAATGACGGTCAAATTTTGCAAATGACTCATGTCCTTGGACAGAATTCATTCTATGTTATTCAATTCAGCAGAAATTTCAGATACCAGAGCCAGTCAACTTTTCCCGGAGATGGTGATGGATGGGAAACAGGCGGACCTGTTAGAGATAACCTGCGTGCAAAAGATTCTCTTGGTAATGAAATTCCTGGCGGAAATCAGAATATAATCGGGCTGCATACATCCGGGTATTATTACAGAGGTGAGGATAAAAATACAGATTTATCTTTATCAGGAGACTTTACAAGTCAGCTTAATAACAACTGGCAAATTAAAGGCGGGGGCGATTTAAGTTATTATATTCTTAACCGTTTTCAGGAAGCAAAAGCCTTTAATGCAATAGAAAATGAAACTTATCATCCTTTTGAAGGAAATATTTATTTGCAAACCAAGCTTGAGTTTGAAGGTTTAATTATAAATGCCGGACTAAGGTACGATTTTTATAATCCGAATGATAAAAAATATCTTGATCCTTTCGACCCTTTTGGTGTAATTAATCTTGAGCCGGGCGAACAGCCGGACCCGCAAACAGAACCTACATCGACCTTTAACCAGCTTTCACCAAGAATCGGCGTGTCTCATCCAATTTCCGAAAATACAGTTTTGCATTTTTCTTACGGGCATTTTTTCCAGCGGGCAAATTATGGTGATTACGGCGAAGGTTTGGAAGTCAGCGGTATCCTGAATACTTATGTTGATACTACAGGTACTTTCTTAATTCCTTACGGATTGGGAAATAGGGATCTTAGACCACGCAAAACAGTTGCTTATGAAATAGGAATTGAACACAATATCGGCGGACTTGTTGCTGATGTTACTGCTTTTTATAAAGATATTACGGAAACGGTTCGAACCATCAGAGTTATTACCTACGATAGAGGACAGTACCGGACTTCCGGTAACGGTGATTACGGAGATTCAAAAGGCGTTGAAGTATCAGTGAGAAAGCCTTTATCTGATTATTGGGGAGGATACCTTAATTATACCTACACCACAGGAATTGAAGGGCGATCCGGGGATCCGGAAGTTATTGTCGCACCGGGGGTTGATTTCCCGGCTGGCCAGCAGGAATTTATTGG
>JBLNGL010000364.1:0-3092 GCA_050264735.1 Ignavibacteria bacterium
GAATAAGTTATCTCCGTTTTCTGCTCTGTTATTAATTATCTTGTTTTTCATTGCTGATACTTTTGCCCAGAGTAAATTTGAAGGAAAAATAGAGATAAAATATGATGCCGGGGATACCAAGGGGAATATGATTTACATGGTTAAGGGAGAAAAAATCAGATTAGATTTTAAGACTGATAACAAGGATGAGGAAATGTCGATGATAATGGATCCGGCAACTAAAAAAACATTAATGCTTATGCCCAGCCAAAAAATGTTTATGGAATATCCTTTTAACGCCATGTCTGAAGAAACTAAAGAAAAAATGGATGAAAGTTTCGGCAAAATAAAAATGACCGGAGAAACCAAAGAAATTAACGGGTATAATTGCCAAAAGATACTTGTAACTAATGAAGATAATACTGCTGAAATCTGGGCAACTAAAGATCTGGGTAATTTCATGAATTTTTTCAATAATCAGATGGGAGGATCAAAAAATCCGGAATGGCTGCCTGAATTTATGCGCGAGGGATTTTTCCCGATGCTTGGGATCCAGAAGAATGAGTCGGGTGAAGAAGAATACAGATGGGAAGTAACAAAAATTGAAAAACAGTCCTTTAGCAGCGATTTGTTTGCTCCTCCTGCCGATTTTAAAAAGATGGATATACCCGGTATGAAATAGAGATTGACATGTTTTAATAAAGTACCAATTAAGGAGAATTAAATGAGCTCAATTCCTGAATGGTCAAAATTTACTCTTAAAATTTCTATTAATAAATCTTTGCATGAAGTTTATGATGCATGGACAAAGCCAAATAAATTGGTTGTCTGGTTTTTAGAAAATGCCGAATATAAAACTTCTGAGGGAGCTGAAAGAAAATCGGGTGAAAATATTAAAACAGGGGATTTATATCAATGGAAATGGAATAATTGGGATGTAATTGAAAAAGGAAGTGTATTAGCAGCTAATGGAAAAGATAATCTCAGTTTTTCATTTGGTAAAGCAGGTAATGTTAATATTCATTTGAAGGAAAAAGATAAAAAAACTGAAGTTACTCTTATCCAGGATGAAATTCCTTCTGATGATGAAAGTAAAATGAAATTTCATGAAGGTTGTTCAAGAGGCTGGGCTTTCTGGCTTGTTAACCTAAAAGCCTGGCTGGAATATGGGATTTTATTAAATGCTAAAGGGCTAAAACAGGATGATGTAAAATATTTAGTAAATAGCTGATAAAGTAATGCTTTTCTTATGGTAAGATTTCTTGACTTTCTTCCGGTATAGGGTTAAATTTCGAATCTTATTTTATTTGAAAAATCATGATTTTTTAAAGGAATGATGTGAAACAGGAAAAACAAACACGGTTTATAAAAACTGAGGAAGCAGATAGAAAGTGGTACTTAGTCGATGCAAAAGATCAGATTTTAGGAAGATTGGCTTCCCAGGTTGCAAGGATTATCCGCGGAAAAAATAAACCTATTTTTACTCCAAATACCGATACCGGCGATTTTGTGGTAGTTATTAATGCCGAGCAGGTTAAAGTTGAAGGGAAAAGAGAGATTCTTAAAACCTATACTCACCATTCGGGATATCCGGGAGGATTAAAAGTTAAAAGTTTTTCCGAACTCATCGCTAAAAAACCTGAATACGTAATTGAACATGCAGTGCAGGGAATGCTTCCGAAAAACAGGCTTGGCAGGAAATTAATTAAGAAACTGAAGGTGTATCACGGAAACTCTCATCCGCATGCGGCACAAAAACCTGAACCACTAAGTTTTACAACGGAGTAATAAATGGCAGACCGTCTTTATGTAGGCAGAAGAAAAACATCCGTCGCAAGAGTTATTCTGAGAAACGGAAGCGGGAAAATTACAGTAAACGGGAAAGAGTTTGAACAGGCATTTCCTCAGATTTTAAGCAGGGAAGATATTTTGATGCCTTTAAAGGTAACCGAATCGGAAGGCAAATTTGATGTTTTGATAAATGTAACCGGCGGCGGAACTACCGGGCAGGCACAGGCTATCAGATTAGGTATTGCAAGGGCTCTGATAGACAATAATCCCGATCTCAGACCGGCTTTAAAAAAAGATGGGTTATTAACAAGAGATCCCCGGATGGTTGAACGCAAGAAGTACGGCAGACCAAAAGCTAGAAAAAGATTTCAGTTTTCTAAGAGATAACAGGTTCAAGATTAAGTTCAAGTTTAAGTTCAGGTTCAAGTTCAAGTATTTAATTGTTAAGCTAAATAATTATTTCATAACCAAACATACTTCCGGATTTGCCTCCTGTGTTCCGACATAGTCGGAATGAAAGGTAAATATGAAGGAAGTAGACGGATCCCGGATCACGGGGTCAAAAACAGGAGATAAAATGCAGAAGTTAGATATTACCCAGCTCATCGAAGCAGGGGCTCATTTCGGGCACTTAACACGCCGCTGGAATCCTAAAATGAAACCTTACATCTTCATGGAGAAGAACGGGATTCATATAATCGATCTTAAAAAAACCGTTGATGAATTAAAAAAATCCACCGAAGCGCTTTCAAATTTGATATCCGAAGGGAAGAAAGTATTATTCGTCGGTACAAAAAAACAGGCAAAAAATACTATTGAAGCTGAGGCAAAAAGATCTCACTCCAATTGGGTAAGTGAAAGATGGCTCGGAGGAATGCTTACTAACTTTTCAACCATCAGGAAAAGCATTAAAAGATTAAATAATATCGAAAAACAGGAGACTGACGGAACTTTCGATAAAATAACCAAGAAAGAAAGACTTTTCTTAACAAGGGAAAAAGAGAAACTGAAAAAAGTTCTTGAGGGTGTTGAAGCAATGTCGAAGCTTCCGAATGCAATGTTTGTTGTAGATATTAAGAAAGAATCTATAGCAATTAAGGAGGCAAAAAGATTGAATATACCGGTATTCGCAATCGTTGATACAAACTGCGACCCGGATATCGTTGATTACATAATCCCTGCAAACGATGATGCTGTCAAAACAATTGAGCTTATTACAAAACAAATAGCTGATGCAGTAATTGAAGGGAATGCAAAAGCTAAAGAATTGAAAGCTGAAGAAGCTGCCGAAACTGAAAGAATAAAAAAAGAAAGGGAAGAAG
>JBLNGL010000365.1:0-3612 GCA_050264735.1 Ignavibacteria bacterium
ATACGGTTTTTAACGGAAGATTTTTTCTCTATTGTCTGGTGCATTTTTATCCTGTATCTTTATAAATTATTACATCATCCTTTTGAATGATGACACTATACTTTTCAAGAGGAGCCGGAGGAGGGCCGCTTATATTTTTACCATTGAGATCATATCTTCCATTATGACAGGCACAATAGATTTGCCCATAGTCCTGGCGGTATTGAACAAGGCAATCAAGATGAGTACAAACCGCACTGAACGCCGAATATTCTCCGGCCGGCTTTCTGATCACCAAAACAGGTTTATTTCCAAACTTTACAATCTTACCGGTGTCTTTTGCCATATCTTCTATTTTGCCAATATTCACGCTGGAGATTTTTAATTCTTTAGCTTTGTGTGGTTCTAAAAAGTTATAGATAGGGTAAATAATTGCTGTCATCCAGGCAAAGAACCCTCCCTTTAAAACCAGGTTTAAGAAATCGCGGCGTTTAGGTTTTCCATTTTCTGCAGTAATTTTATACATAAATTGATGAAATTAATTTTGTTTGCGATATTCCTGGTAAATTTTTATGCCAGCACAAAAGTGCGTGGGAAAACTACTTATTCCTGTATTGATTTGGGGTCAGTGGGAAATCAGGTTCACACCTGTTTTCGATTGTTTTGAAAATATCTAAAAGTGATAAGAATTAAGTGAGAAATGAATTACCCAGTGAGACATTTTAAATAAGATCAGAATTAATTTTAATCATGTCTGAATTTCTCCGGATCCAGACCATGATTCTTTAACAAGCGGTGAATATTTCTTCTGGTCATTCCTGCTTCTTCTGAAATTTTAGTAACGTTCCCTTTATATTTTTCAAGAAGTGTTAACAAATATCTTTGTTCGATATTTGATGTAATTCTCTGCTTTACTTCTGCAAGGGTATATTCCGATTCAGAAGGAACAGGCTTTTCTTTAAATCCCTGCCGGAAATTCTGAGGAAGTTCATTTATAGTGATGACCTTTGATTTTACCATAGCAATAGACCGTTCGACAACATTCTCCAATTCTCTTATATTCCCGGGCCATGGATAAGATTCAAATATTTCCTTAACCTCCTCTGAAAATCCTGAAACTTCCTTACCTGTATTTTTCAAATACTTATCAAGGAAATATTCTGCAAGCAGAATAATATCATCTTTTCTTTCCCTTAAAGGGGGAAGATTAATGTGAATTACATTTAACCTGTAATAGAAATCTTTTCTCAAAAGGTTTTCACCAAGCATCTTTTCCGGATCCCCATTAGTAGCCGAAATAACCCGGAAATCTGCTTTAATTAATTCGTTACCTCCCAGCCGCCGTAAATGATGATCCTGCAGTACCCTTAAAAGTTTTACCTGGAGGTTTGACTGCATTTCGCAAACTTCGTCAAAGAAGAAAGTTCCCCCGTTCGCATGTTCAAGCAGTCCGATTTTTCTTTTAAGGGCACCGGTGAAAGCACCTTTTTCGTATCCGAATAATTCAGCCTCAAAGAGCGTTTCCGGCAGAGCCCCGCAATTAACCGGAACAAAGGGATTTGTTTTTCTGCTGCTGTGTGCATGAATGCTTCTTGCTATTAATTCTTTTCCCGTTCCGCTTTCACCCGTTATTAAAATGTTCGCGTCAGTAACTGAAACGCTTTCAATCATATCAAATACTTTTCTTATTTCACTGCTCTTACCGATAATATTTTCAAAATGAAATTTATCATCGAGCTGCCTGATTAAGTTTTCTCTCTCTTTAAAGAGCTTTCTCTGCCTTAATCCTTTTTCTATTACTATTTTTAATTTTTCAGTATCAACAGGTTTTTCAAGAAAATCAAAGGCACCTGCTTTCATTGCCTTTACTGCCCTTTCAATAGTGCCGTATGCTGTAAAAATTATCACAGGTGTCTGAGGAGCGAGTTTTTGTGATTCTTTAACAATCTCCAAACCATCCATACCAGGCATCAACAGATCACAAAAAATCAAATCAAATTCTTCCCCCCGTAAATACTCAACAGCCGAGTAGCCGTCTGCTGCAGGGGAAGATTTATAACCGAGTCCCGATAATATGCTGCTAAACCCGCTCAGCATATCCGGCTCATCGTCAATAATCAGAATTTTAACAGATTTTTCTGATGTTTCCATAAAACAACTATACGTTCATAGGAAGAAAGATTATAAAAGATGTTCCCTTACCGGGAATCGATTTTACAGATATATTTCCATTATGCCTCGAAACAATGGCCTTAGCTATTGAAAGTCCAAGTCCTGTACCATTAGGATTTAATCTGGTGCTGAAGAAAGGATTAAAAATTTTATCAATATTTTCTTTGGAGATACCAACACCGTTATCTTCAATTTCTACAACAATTCCTTTGTGATTACTACCCTTTGCTGATTTGTAAACAGAAACAATAATTTCACCACCGCTGTCTACTGCATCTGCAGCATTATTTAAAATGTTCATAAAAACCTGCTCCAGCTGCCGCTGGTCGGCCCGAACAGGAGGGACACCCTCATCATATTTTTTTTTAACATTTATCTGCTTCCCCCTGAAGCGATGTCCAAGAAGATACAAACATTCATTCATCAGATCTTTTAGATTTGTTGGTTCAGGGTTGAATGGCATCCTTTGCGAATAATTTAATAAACTTCTTGTGTAATCACTTATTCTTTGAGTCTGTCTTTTGATAGTACTAAGAACCTCGCCTAAAGTGCCGGAGTAATCTTCTTTCAGCATTAATCCGTCCACATGTGCCGAAATAATTCCTGCAGGAGTATTAATTTCATGGGCAACAGAATCGACCAGTTCACCAATGGATGCCATTTTTGATGCCTGGTTTATCTGCTCCTGATAAAGATTTATCTGTTCAAGATTTCTTTTTGCCTCTTCTGCTTTTATCCGTCTCAGGTTAACATAATAAATAAGCCAGCCAAAAATTAATATTACACCTAATATGACAAATCCAAGTATAAAAAAGATTTTAAATTTCTCCCGGAGATTTTCAGTTACTTTAAAAGCATGTGCTGAAATAACAAGAATCCATTTTTCACTTTGAAACTGTACGGGAAAGTAAGCCATCACTTTGGGGGGCTCATCAACCAGGACCGAGTATTCACCGGTGGGAGGTATTGCGGAGCCTAACATCATCTTCTGAGTTTCGAATGAAACATGACAGCTGAAACATTCTTCTGAGGTATTATTAATGAATCCAAAAACCATTTCATCATGGCGGGGATGATAAATTAATCTGCCTTGTGAATCCATAATCCAGGCAAAATCTTCCTTACTTAATTTTAAAGGCTTAATATATTGTTCAACCAGCAGGTTAAAGTCAAGTAAATAACCAAAGTAACCAGTAGTATCAGTTAGATTGTTTTTAGAATTAATCACCGGGACGGTAATCTGCAGGAATATTTCCGGATTATTCTTTGTACTCTCGTCTCTTATAACTTTTGTGGTGTAAGTACCCGGATTATTTTTTTTAGCTGTCATAGAATCCTTAATATACTTTTCTGTCCACTCCCGGATCCTGCTGCCTTTAGAATAAAATATTCTACTTTGTTTACCGGCTAAAAAAACGGCACTGATCATTTCTGATTCCTCAAACGGCAGAGAATAATCAG
>JBLNGL010000366.1:0-4296 GCA_050264735.1 Ignavibacteria bacterium
GGATAAAAAAGTTTCTATTATTCCGAACATTCTTCTGGAAACTTATGAGAAATTAGATTCCGGAGAGATTGATCCTTCCGTCACCGCTAGAATTACTTTCTTTTATTCCTTTTAAGAATAAGGAGATAAAAGAATATAAGTATTAAATATTTTAAATTATTTCTCTATCTTAACATTTAACTTAAATTTAATTAAGGCAGAAAAATGGAAAGGCAATTTGAACTGCAGCTTGAAAAGCTCCGGAAGAGAATATTAAAGATGTCAAGTCTGGTTGACGAGCAGGTAGATTATGCGCTCAAAGCCATTGAAGAAAATAATCTGGATTTTGCCACACTTGTAATAAGCAGGGAAGATAAAGTTGATAAATATGATTTAAAGATCGAAAAAATCTGCCAGAGAATAATTGCACTTTCTCAGCCCGTAGCCATGGACCTTCGTTTAATAATTTCCGCGATTACCATTGATACAAACCTGGAAAGAATAGGTGATATCGCCGTTAATATTTCAGAGGCTTTTTTATTGATGAAAGAAAAACCGGATTTCATTACGCGCAGTAAATTTTCTGAAATGACAACAATTGTTAAGGAAATGATTAGAAATGCAATTGATTCGTTTATAAACGGCGATCCGAAGCTTGCACAAAAAGTAATTGAGACAGATAAAATTCTGGACGGCTACAACAGGGAAAATCATCAGATACTTATAAATATTATGAAAGAGAATACGAAGAATATTGAACCTGCAGTAGCTTTATTGGTTATTTGCCGCCAGCTGGAAAGGTTAGGAGATCATGCAACTAATATTGCCGAGGATGTGTTTTTTATTGTTGAAGCTCAAATGATAAAACATAAATACGAAAAATTTCTGTTTAGTGAAGAATCAGATGATGAAGATGAATTAGAAAGCCCTTCCGCGGGAAAGTAGATTGCATGAAAAGATCTTTCCGGTTATTTGTCAACACCTGCTTTATCCGCGAAAAAATTTTCAAGTTCTTTAATTAAATTTTCTTTAGCCGGTTCTTTTTCAACCGGAATAAGATTTTCCTCCACCGGATTTGCCGTGCTTTTAAGTATACTGCTGAATAAGAGCCCCCAGCTTTGTACAGCAAAAAAACCGGGAAGGCTGCCGTATTCCTCTTTACCCGACATTCTCCTTAGAAGATCTTTCAGTGCAGAAGCTTCTTCGGTTAAAAGCTGATTTAAGCATTGTATTTCCGGCTCAACATGAGTACCGGTTAAAATGTGGAGAAGAAGTTCAAAGATGAGCCTGTACCTGGTGCCGATATTCTCTTTTAATTCCAGATATTCAATAATGATCTGCTTGTGTGTCTTTGATTCATTATTTAAGATTAATTTTATTTCTTCAAGATAAAGGGAAATTTCGTACTGTAGAGTTTTATAATATAAATCTTCTTTTGATTCAAAGTAATTATAGATAGTAGCTTTGCCTATCCGGAGGTCGCGCGCAACTTCATCAAGCGTGGTTTTGTGAAGCCCGTGCTTTGTAAATCTCTTAACAGCAGCTTTAATTATTTGGATTTTTCTCTCTTTATCCAAACAGGGTAACCTTTTTTTTCACTGAAAGGAGATATAAAATAATTATTAAAATATTTAATAGCTATATGGGCCGGGCAATTAAAAAAGCCTGAACTTTTTTTTAATACCCAGGCTTTTTATGCAATGCAGAAAAAATATATTTTCAGCTTTTAACTATTTTTTTTGCATCTTCTATCAGTGATTCAACCTTCTCTCTTCCTTCTCGGAAGAGTTCTTCTGCTTTTTCTTTCCCTGTTTGAGCATATTGATTTACATCGTCCAGGATATCGTCTGTTTTCCGTCCAATTTTTTTTCTTAATCTTTTGCCGCTCATAGGAGCAAAGAGCATAGCGGCGGCGGCGCCTACTAATCCGCCGATTAATAACCCTTTTGTAAATCCATTCGATTTATCCGAATTTTTATTCATTTTATCTCTCCGCAATAAATAAGAAAATTATTAAATATACATTGAAGTAAATTATAAATCTTTATACAATCTACAAACAAGATTGTCACAATCTGTTTCTCACCTGATTTTTTTTACCCCTATTATAAAAAACCTGATTAAAAGAAAGCCTGCAATAAATCCGCCTATATGAGCACCGTAAGCGATTCCTCCTTCCTGTGCTCCGGCTCCGAGAATACCGATCCCGCTAATTAATTGGAAAACAAACCACATACCTATTGCCACTATTGCAGGTACTTCAGTTAAAAAATAGAAAAGCAGAACCATCACACGCCGGGTTGGAAAGAGCATCATATAGCCGCCGAGAACGCCGGAAATTGCGCCGGATGCACCGAGCGTAGGAACAAATAAATTTCCCCCGGTAATTTTTGTCGCATATATATGTGCAAGGGAAGCCAAAGTTCCTGAAAGAATATAAAAAATAAAATAACGTAAATGACCGATCCTGTTTTCAATATTATCCCCGAATATGAAAAGAAAAAACAAATTCCCGAAAATGTGAGCAATACCTCCGTGCATAAACATTGAAGTAAGAATTGTTAGATATACCGGAATAGGAGTGTGCTGAAGACCCGGAATTCTGAAAGTATCGCCTGAAACAGGGTCCGAGACAACCCTGTCGTCGCTTACAACATCTTCACCCGATAAAATTTCTTCGGGAACAGCAGAATAGGTATAGGTAAAAACCTGGTTATTTCCGAGATCCTGTAAAAAAACAAATACCAGGACATTAATTAGTATAAATAAATAATTAATAATCGGCTTCAATCTCCGGTCCCGGTTGTCATCGCCAATCGGCATCAGCATAGCATTCCCTTTAAGTAAATATGAGGTTAAAAATTATTCCGGAAAATATCATAAAATTTATTAAATTGCCCCTTATATAATAAATTGCCGGTTTATTATGATATTCAGCAGGATAGACATTAGGGTATTTTTTTCTTTAAAAAAGGATTAAGAATCAGGGAAAGAATTATCACCAGCAGGCAGCCGACTGCATTATACCACAAAAATGAGATTCCCGTGAAGAGAAAGCAGCAGATTACGGCGGCTTCGGCAATTAAAGCAGCTGTAAAAACACTGGTTCCCTTAATCCGTTTTATAAAAAATGCCGTTAAAAAAATTCCCAAAATTGTTCCGTAAAATAATGAGCCGAGAATGTTTACCGCTTCGATTAAAGTCCCGAGCCCCCCGGCGAACTCTGCGAATGCAATTGCAAATAATCCCCAGAAAACAGTGGCAGCTTTTGTAACAATCAGGTAATGCCTGTCGCTCGCTTCTTTTTTGATTAATCTCTTATAAACATCCACAATTGTGGTTGAAGCCAGGGAATTTATTTCCGATGAAGTGGAGGACATTGATGCCGCAAAAATTGCCGCAAGCACGAGTCCTATTAATCCGGCCGGGAGATAATTTATCACAAATGTTAGAAAAATATAATTAGAGTCATTTCTATTAGAACCGGGAATTTTATTTTCTATCAGGCTGGCTGCTCGGCTCCGGATGTTTTCAACTTTACTCCGGGATAATTTTAATTCCCGTTCAGCGGAATTAATTTTCATTTCATTTTTTGACTTGATAGCTTCCGATAAGCCATTAAGGCTGCTTCTGTTTTTATTGAATGATTCTTCAAATTCCTTTTCAAGTTTTCCGTATTCCTCTGCATGAGCACTGTTTTTAATTTTTGCTGATTCAACCGGATTGAAAAATAGGGGTGGGGGCGTAAATTGATAGAATACAAAAAGCATTACCCCCATGAATAAAATTAAAAACTGCATCGGAATTTTGACAATTCCATTCACTAAAAGTCCGAGCCGGCTTTGGGCTATCGATTTTCCTGTTAAATACCGCTGGACCTGTGATTGGTCTGTCCCGAAGTACGAGAGCTGCAGAAATAATCCACCGATTATCCCGGACCAAAAGCTGTAGCGGTTGTTCAAGTCGAATGAAAAATCTATGGTATTCATTTTTCCCATTTTCCCTGCTAATCTAATTGAATCCGTAAAAGAGAGGTTGTCCGGAAGCAGGAAAATCAGCATGAAAAATGCAGAAGCCATTCCGAAAATAATAATAATCATCTGCTGGAATTGGGTCCAGTTAACGGCTCTTGATCCTCCGGCCGCCGTGTAAATAATTACAAGCCCCCCAATAATTAAATTGGTCAAAAATAAATTCCAGCCGAGCAGAACCGATAATATTATTGAAGGAGCGTAAATAGTTAATCCTGCCGCTAGTCCTCTTTGAATAAGGAATAAAAATGCTGCTAATGCGCGAGTCTTTAAATCAAATTTGTTT
>JBLNGL010000367.1:0-8426 GCA_050264735.1 Ignavibacteria bacterium
AAAAATCTTTAAACGAATTTCTAAGCACATGCGGAATTGTCAAAATAGAAAAAATCTGTTCTTCTACTGACTGCCTGGGATTTATCGGGCTCGGAGAAAAATTAAATAAAATTCCATATACGGAAGAAGATATTGAATTCCTAAGAACCATTCTAAATATTTCTGCAACAGCAGTTAAGAATTCTCTAACTATTAATGAACTCACAAGAGTCAACCGGGTTTTAGATTCCAGAATACAGCGTCTGAATGCGCTTTTTGAATTAAGCAAGGAATTCGGATTGGTTTCGGAAAGCACGCGCGTTGCAAAACTACTCGTTTACTCGGTTATCGGGCAGTTTCTCGTTTCCAAATTTGCAGTGGTCATCTTTGAAGATAAAGGAATCAATATACTTGAATCCAAAATACCTGAAGAAGTTCTTTTAGGGGCTTTAAATCAATATAGTTATACGGAAATCTTCAATCCGGTCAGTAAAAATGAAATAGAAGAAAATTATAAAGAACTGGATAAGCTAAACATCGAGCTGATTGTACCCATGCAGATGCAGGGAGTTATAAAAGGGCTCATACTTCTAGGAAAAAGAATCAATAATACCGGCTACTCGGATGCGGATATTGAATTTATTTTTTCAGTTGGGAGCCTTGCTATAATTTCACTGGAAAACAGGCGGCTTTTTATTGAAGCCCTGGAAAAGCAGAAGCTGGAGGAGGAGCTTGAAATTGCCAGGGATATCCAGAGAAATCTTTTACCTCATGCGATACCGGAATTTGAAAACTTTGAAATTGCTGCAATGAACCTTTCATCCAAACAGGTCGGCGGGGATTATTATGATATAGTTACCCTTGCCGAAGAAAGCTTCTGCATTGCAATTGCCGATGTTTCCGGAAAAGGAGTGCCTGCTGCCCTGCTGATGGCAAACCTGCAGGCTTTTATAAAAACAACATGCAAACATGGAATGAGGCTCGACGAAGCCACAGCACTCATTAACGATCTTATTACGGAAAACATAACCGACGGGAAATTTATTACTTTTTTCTGGGGACTGCTCGATGGAAACTCAAAGACAATCACTTATGTTAATGCAGGGCATAACCATCCTCTTCTGATCAGAGACGGAAAAGTGACAAAGCTGGATAAGGGCGGTATGATTTTAGGAGTAATGAAAACAATGATTCCCTACTCCGAGGAAACTATTCGGCTTCTAAGCAATGATGTAATTGTTTTATACACTGACGGCATTTCCGAAGCGATGAATGACAAGGGGGAAGAATTTTCGGAGGAAAATCTTGAAAAACTCGCGGTAAATTCTTCTCAACACTCTGCTCAGGATATTTTAATCAAAATTCAAAAGGAAGTCCAATATTTTGCAGCCGGTACTGCACAATCCGATGATCTGACTTTAGTTATTTTAAAGGTTAGATAAAAATCCACTTCTTGATCTGCTGCATATTCTTAATAAATGTTTATAGATTATTAGAAATGTAAGATAATTATTTTATATTCTCATTTACTCTTTGAACTAAAATTTCTCTCAAGTTTTCCGGATCCATTTAATATGGAAAAAATGAAAAAATATTACCTGAAGAATAGAAAGAGATTAATAATTGCAGTTTCGGCAATTCTTTTGGCAGTCTCAATCGTTAGTATATACGTTGTTCTTAATGTAAACGTTGTATCAAATGATGAATGTTTATGGGAAACAAAAGAATCCGGAAAGGGCAGAACAGAAATATATTTTAAATATGTAAAAGTGGAAGGCGTTTCTTGGAATGCCGGAATCCGGGACGGTGATAAACTACTGGCAATCAGCGATGTCCCGGTTACGGTCGGGATTGATGCCCAGCTTGTATTGAATAAAGTCCGTCCCGGAGAATATGCAAAATACCTTATCGAGAAAAACGGAAAAATTCTTACCGTATACGTTCTGATCAAGAAGTTTTTCTACTTTTCCGATCTAGCATTCAGTTTGCTCGGATTTTTCTACATGCTGATCGGTTTTATTGTATTAATGGCTAAACCCGACGGAATTGTACAAAAACTTTTTTACGGAATAGGTGCAACCGCTGTCCTTTCTTCATTATTGGTGCTGCTTCAGGCAGTATACGTTTCACCGGAATTCTATTTAAAAAATTTAATTCTCCTCATCTTATGCCATCTGTGGGCAATAAGTTTCTGCTATCTGCCATTTTTAAGCCTTTATTTTTTCTGGACTTTTCCAAAACCTTTCAAACTGCTTGAGAGAAAAAGGATAAAGTTATTAATCTTTTTAATTCCGGGTATTTTATCCATTGTCAGTTTTTTATTAATAACTTTTTCGTTTGGATTTACAGATTATTTTCTTAAAGTATTTCAAGGCATTCACGGGCTACTACGTGCAATTCTTTTTCTAGGCAACATTATTGCATACATTTCCCTTATAATAAACTACAGAAGGCTTCAAACACCTGAAGAGAAGAGACCGATAAAAATAATCCTCGGGGCATATTCATTTGCACTGTTTGCTTTAATTTATACGGTATTTGTTGCCCCGGCAATAGCGGACACGATCTTTAATTCACCAGAATTCTATGCGCCGATTATTTTAATTCTTGTATTCCCCCTCGCTTTCGCTTATTCAATTTTCAAATACCAGCTGATGGATGTAAGCGTAGTTATAAAAAATACTATTGTTTACGGAACAGCTACACTCTCAATTGCAGCAATCTATTTCTTTGCAATTTATGTAATCGGACAGGAACTGAGCAAAGTAATTACGGGAGCAGAAGAATACCAAGGAATAACTGCTGCTGTTCTATTTATAGTTTTCGCTATTGTATTTCAATCGACTAAAGATAAATTCCAGGATTTTATAACCGCCAGATTTTACCCTGAACAATTTGCATATCAAAAAGTACTGGTAAAATTCAGCAATGAAGTTCCGACCCTGGTGGGGATGGATAAAATTCTCGATTCAATGAAGGAAACATTTGTAAATGCGCTGCTTCTAAAGACTTTTGGAATACTTATTAAAGAAGGAGAAACCGGGAATTATACTCTTGTAAGAAGTGTCGGGTTTTCAAATCCGGATTTTTCAATTGAAGGAGAAAAAGGCCTGGCTCTTTCTCCGCTTTCAAAGTATATGCAGGAAAGATCATTTGCTTCGGAGAATATGGTGATAGAGCAGCATGATTTTATCAATACATTGCCTGAAAATGCAGCTCAACTAATTAAGGAAAATATTTATACTGTAATCCCAATGATAATAAATACCAGAATCGTCGGATTATTATTATTCGGATTGAAACGTTCAGGTTCCCAGTTTGCAGGGAAAGATCTGGAATTATTATCCGCCGTAGCCAGTCAGGCTGCAGTCGCAATTGAAAATGCAAGGCTTTACAAAACGGAAGCTGAGAAAAACAAAATTGAAAGGGATTTGGAGCTTGCCAGAAAAATTCAACAAGGATTGCTTCCCAAATGTACTCCGGATATAAAGGGATTGGATATTTGCGGAGAGATGATCCCTGCTATGCAGGTGGGGGGAGATTATTACGATCTTATTGCCATTCCGGGATCTAAGCTGTTTGTAGTTGTAGGAGATGTTTCAGGCAAGGGACTTTCCGCATCTCTTTATATGACGAAGCTGCAGACGATGATTCAGCTTGCCTGTACTCCGGGAAAATCTCCTAAAGAAATTTTAGTTGAAATAAACAAACGCTTCTATGAAAGCATTGAAAGAAACTGGTTTGTTACCATGACGCTGGCATTATTCGATATGGAAAAAGAATCAGTTAAATTCTGCCGTGCCGGACATATGCCGGTGCTGTTTGCATCCAATGGAACTCTCAAATCCTACAGAACACAGGGAATAGGAATAGGACTCGAGAAAGGCTTGATTTTTGAAAAAACTTTGATCGAAGAAGAAATACCTGTGAAGCCCGGGAATCTTTTTGCTTTCATTTCAGACGGAATCCCGGAGGCAATGAATGAATCCGGAAGCATGTTCGGAGATGAGCAGCTTTTTAGAATGCTGAAAAATGCGGGAGGAAGGCGCTCCGGAGATATAATGAATGATATCTGGAGTTCCGTTAGAGACTTCCGCGGCAGAGCCGAGCAGAATGACGATATGACAATGGTGCTGGTGAAGGTATCATAACAAACAAAACTTCATAAAGCATTCTTATCCCTTCTCTTTAAAACTCACCTTTGTTACTATTATCACATTTAATTAGTCTAGTTTTATTTTTTAGCTTTTAAGCATTAATTTGTTCATGGAGGAATGGAATACACTAATTAATAAAATGGAAAAAAAAGGCTTACTCTTCATCCCCGATATAAGCGGCTTTACCCGGTTTATAAACCAGGTTGAAGTTGAACACAGCAGGCTTATCATACAAGAACTCCTAGAGATAATAATTAATTCCAATTCAATCGGATTGCAGATCTCCGAAATTGAGGGGGACGCAATACTCTTTTATAAATACGGCAGTCAGGCGGATTTAAACGAACTCTATAAACAAGGTGAAAAAATGTTTATAGAATTTCACAAGAATCTTTTAGCATACGACCTCCGGCGCTATTGTCTCTGCAAAGCTTGCACTTCCGCCATTGATCTTTCTTTGAAAATCATAACACACTACGGTGAATTTACAGGGTACAATGTGAAAAACTTCAGTAAGCTTATCGGTAAAGACGTAATTGTTGCCCACCAGCTTTTAAAGAATGATATCGATCAGCATGAATACTGGCTTATAACCAACAGCCTTCTCGGAGAAGATTCACCGGCGAGTTTTAAAGAATGGATGAAATGGAGCAGCAGCATCAAGCAAACCGAATCGGGTGAAATTCCTTTTCATTATACTAAATTAAGCAGATTGAAAAATGAAATAGCTCCGGAACCTGCTCCGGACTTAAATCTCTCAAATAAAACTAAAATATTTTCCGTATCAAAAGAGTATGATACCGACATTATAACCTTGTTTCATGCTGCCGGCGATTTAAACAACAGGAGCCGATGGCTGGAAGGTGTAAAAAAGGTAGAAGAGCTGCATCACTTTCTTCCACGCGTGGGAATGCGATGCCGCTGCATTATGGAGGATGGAAATGCAGTCATTTATTCCAGCAGCTACTCATACAGCGATAACAAAATTGAATTCAGCGAGACGGATGAACAGGATAGAGTTACGGTTTATAATACATTGGAGCAGACAGGCAATAACCGGACAAGCCTTATAATCGATTATTATCTTAAAAAAAATTTAGCTGATGAAATAATATTCAAAGTAACCAAAAGGAAAAAGACAGAGGAGAGTTACAGGAAATCCTTAGGAAATCTTACGGAAGTTGTAAAAGAAATCAAACTGCCCATCCAATCTTTCCAGGATTTAGTCAGCCAGCAAAAATAAATGAAAAGCCGCTTTTAACAGCGGCTATGAAAAATTCACTTAACAACAATCAATTTTTTTACTGAGCTGAAAGATCCTGAAACCAATCGATAAAAATAAACTCCGCTCTGAATATCGCCGGCATCGAAATCGATGTTATAATTCCCGGCATTTTTGTATTCCTCTACAAGCGTAGAAACTTCTTCCCCAATAGAATTAAAAACCTTCAGCTCTACAAAACCTGCATCTGCAATCGAATATTTAATTTTTGTGCTCGGGTTAAAAGGATTTGGGAAATTCTGATTAAGCGAGAATGATAATGGAGCTTCAGTTTTGGAAACAGATGTGACTGCAGGGACTGTAAATCTTATTATCTTGTTAACTTCCATTGCAGCAGGATTCAGCACAAAATACCTGGTCATTTTTAAAACAATTGTATAATAATTAGAGGTCAATAAAGAAGCCTTTATGGTAATCGAAATATCATATTGTGTATGTGGAGCTACATATAGATTTTTCGGATTCAATATCAAATTGCTTCCCGAAACGCGTGAAATCGTTGCAGATAAGGATACCGAATCGGGCGCACTGCTGGAATTATTAATACAAATGGTTATCGTTGTATCGTTTTTAATATCGCCTAAAAGCAACTCGCCGGCTTCTAAGAATCCGGTTTGCGGATGTTCGGCATTAACCATTTCTTCCTTATCTAATGCATAAATAAAGCCGTCTTTGCAGCCGAATAAAATTTTATTTCCGCTTATTACCGGTGAAGAATGAACTTGAGAACCAACATTAAAGCGGTTGACAATTTCCCCCGTTATTTTGTTTACGGCAAACAAGGACCCGATCTTATCAGGTATCTCCCAACCGGTTCCAAAAAACACATAATCACCATCCACCAAGGGAGTTCCGAATATTCTCGCATCAAATATTTTTCTCCAAAGAAGCTTGTGCGTACGGATATTAAGCAGATGAAGCAGCTTTTGGTTGGAGCTGCCGATATACAACAAAGTATCCGAGACAGCCGGCCCGCCGAGAATCCACATATTATTCGGATCTGAATACCACCAAACCTTTTTGCCGGTCAAAACATTCAATCCGTATAAATGACAATGCCGGCCGCCAAAATAAACAATACTGTCTTTAATTACCGGGTCCGTTAGAATTGCCGGATCCTGCCATAGTTTTTCCGGATTTGTATCATATTTCCAGACTTGCTCTCCGGTAGTAAGATTATAGCAATAAAAATTTCCACCGCATTCTCCGAAATAAATTTTATTATCGAAGACTGCAGGCCTTACCCTGATTCCAATCCCCGTATCGCCGGTATTGATTCTAAAAACTTCAGTGCCGGTATAAATATTCACCCCGATTAATTGGCCTTTTTGACTCCCGCAGTAAGCAATGCTGTCGACAATTAAAGGAGAAGAATGGAAATAATCCCAGTCATCGTAATGGTTAGTAACCGGCCCGGCAGTAATTGTAACCTTCCATTTTTCGGAACCGTCGGCATTCAAACCGTACAATACATTTCCGCTTTCAAAGCAGATTATATTGTCTGAATATGCTGCAGTTGAAAATATCTGGTTTCCCGATTTATACTTCCAAATTTCGCTTCCGTTATTCAGACTTAAAGCATAAAGAAAGCTGTCTGCACTTCCGATATATACTATATCATTTACTATTAAGGGCGTAGAATAAACTATTCCATTTGTTTTAAATTTCCATGAAACAACTTCCCCGTTTAGAGGCATATTCAGGAAAATACATGCGGAAAGCAGGATTACAGATTTTCTCATTATAATCATTTATTCCTCCGTAAATTATTTTTGAAATTACGGAGCCAATTTTATTCAAATGAGGAGTATTTTTCGACCTTAAAGATGTATTTGCATTTAGAAGAACCATTTTTTTAATTGATTTCCGTCTGCCTGCTTTAATTCGGAAGGAGTCATTACTGTATATTTTTTCAACGCACTAATAAGTAAAGATTTTTGAAAAGTTTTTCGATCACATGATCGTTGATAATTGAAATTTTTTTCTGACAATGATTTTCCTCTTTTATATGCCTTTTCAATATATTCTTCTAGTTTTTAAACTTTTTCTTTATTAATGCCGAATAAATTTTTTCCTTCCTGTAAACCGATGGATGATCCCCAAGCTTAATTACGGAATATTTTTCTTCATCAAACAATTTTTTTAAAGAATTAAAACTTACCGGGTAAGGTATCCAGGGAGTTGAGATATTTATATCGTATTCAACAATTAAAAAATGACCTTTTTCCTTCAGATTCACATAAATTTTCTTTATTAATAAATCTTTGTCCTCCACATAATGAAAGGAATTTGCCATCAGTATTCCATCTAAATTAATGGGAAGCTGAATCTTGGTAAAATCTCCATTAATCTTTTCAATAGTAGAATTCCCAAAGCGATCCGGAATATTATTGAGTACAGATTTAACTTTATCGACAGCGTATATAACACTGTTTCCAGACAAAATGACCGCTAGTGCTTTTGTAAAAGTTCCGCTGCCGCAACCGAGATCAGCCCAAACCTGCTTTTGCGGAATAAATATAAATTCATTGCCGATAAGTCTAACAGCTTCTTCTAATTTCATCAAAAGATCAATGACCAATAAAATTATTAATTTCAGGAGTATAAAGGCTCAAAAATTAAAGAATTCTCAGAAAATTTCGATAATATCATTATATAACTGCGCTTTACGATACAATCTGGAATGAGTTAATGCTGATCATATATGGGTTATTATGGATTTTTGTTTTAATTCCTTTCATTTATGCCTCAGATACTTTAACTGTTTCAGATGAGAAAAATATCTCGTACGGTATAGAAACAGATTTTACCGCTCAATATATCTGGCGCGGATTATCCTACAACAAAGGTTTAATTGTTCAGCCTTTACCATGGATCTCTTTTTCAAATATAACTCTGAGCATTTGGGGAAATTTCCCGGTAATTGAAAAAAACTCTGCAGAGGGAAGCGAAATTGATTTTACGGCAGCTTATTTGTATGAGTTTGAAGATCTTTCATTTGAACCATC
>JBLNGL010000368.1:0-6410 GCA_050264735.1 Ignavibacteria bacterium
GGGTTCGGACTTCAGAATATAACTAATAATTTTGTCAGCGGAATTATTATTCTCTTCGAGAGACCGATTAAGGTAGGCGACAGAATAGAAGTGGGAGAAATCCGGGGTGATGTTGTCAGAATTTCGATGAGATCAACTGAAGTTGTAACAAATGACAATATTTCAATTATAGTCCCAAATTCGGAATTCATTTCATCTACTGTGATCAACTGGAGTCACATTGACCGCAATGTCCGTTTAAATTTTCCGATAGGTGTATCTTATAAATCCGATCCCGAGCAAGTAAGAAAAACATTGCTTCAAGTAGCCGACGAAAATCCCGGAGTGCTGAAAGAACCCAAATCAGACGTATTGATTGATGAGTTCGGCGAAAATTCAATTTATTTTAACCTGAGAGTTTGGACCAGAGAATATATAAACAGGCCGGGGGTATTAAAGAGCCAGCTTTATTACGAAATTTTAAAAAAGTTTAGACAGAATAATATTGAAATACCTTTTCCGCAAAGAGACATACATATACGTTCCGATTATACAAAAAAAGATTAACCTTCATAAACATTTCTTATAATGATAAGCATTGAAAGCCTGCTGCTTATTGGATCGGCGCTGATACTGGTATCAATAGGCATAGCAAAGTTATTTGATAACCTGGGAGTCCCTACCTTAATTATTTTTATAGGTATAGGAATGCTCGCAGGTTCGGAAGGACCGGGAGGGATTTATTTCGACGATCCCGTCCTTTCTCAGGCGATCGGAATTATCGCATTAATTTTTATACTGTTTTCAGGCGGACTTGAAACCAAATGGTCTTCTGTAAAAAAAATTGTTGCCCCTGCCGCATGGCTTGCTACTGTCGGTGTTTTTCTTACGGCAATTACACTCGGTTTTTATATTTCATATGTTTTTAGTCTTTCGCTATTAATTGGACTTTTAATAGCCTCCATTATTTCTTCAACAGATGCCGCTGCAGTTTTTTCAATTTTAAGATCTAAAAATATAAGTCTGAAAGGAAATATTCAGCCGCTGCTTGAGCTGGAATCCGGAAGCAACGATCCGATGGCTGTATTCCTTACAATCGGCATGATACAGCTGATTTTAAATCCCGAAAAAAATATTCCCGATATTGTTCTCCTGTTCTTTTTACAAATGGGCATCGGTGCAGTAGTAGGCTTTTTTTCGGGAAAATTAATCGTCTATGTTTTAAACAGATTAAAATTTCCCTATGAAGGCATTTATCCGGTATTTATGCTTGCATTTATTGTAATGACATTCAGTATTACAGCTTATTTAAACGGAAGCGGATTTTTAGCCGTTTATATAGTCGGTATAATGACAGGCAACAGCTTGTTCGTTCAGAAAAGAGGGGCAATAAGGTTTTTTGACGGCCTTGCCTGGCTGAGTCAGATCGCTATGTTCGTGGCATTAGGACTTTTGGTTTTTCCTAATGAACTGATGACTGTAATAGGATCAGGTCTGCTGATTGCTGCTTTTTTAATTTTCATTGCCAGACCGTTGAGTGTATTTGGAGTGCTTGCATTTTTTAAATTCAATTGGCGCGAAAAAGTTTTTATTTCTTGGGTCGGTTTAAGAGGAGCTGTCCCGATTGTGCTTGCAACTTTCCCGTTAATTGCCGGCATACCTCAGGCAGATATGATTTTTAATATAGTATTCTTTATTGTATTAACATCGGCTGTACTTCAGGGGTGGCTTTTACCTCCGATTGCAAAACTCTTAAAACTGAATGCTCCCATTATAAAAAAACCAAGCTACCCGATTGAATTTAATCCGGTTGATAATACCGATACTGAACTCGTTGATTTCATTGTTCCTTACTATTCGAAGGCAGTCGGAAGAAACTTAGTAGAGCTTGGTTTCCCCGATGACAGCAGAGTTGTATTGATCTGGAGAAACGAAAAAAGCATCGTTCCCAGCGGAGGAACTTCCCTGGAAGCTGGGGATGCTCTCTTAATACTTGTCAATAAGAATAATATTAATAAGATAAAAGAAATTTTGTCCGAAAATCAACCCCCAATAAATGGATAGAGAGTTTAATAATTCTATGAAAACTTCTTATTTTTGATCTGCATCACTTAAAAAAATGATAGTTCACCTTGTAATTCAATAAATTAATTCATTAAAAATTAGGAAAACTGAATGAAAGCTAAAGTAGTCATTTTAATGCTGCTTCTAGTTCTTTTTACGGTATTTATATACCAGAACGCTGCGGAAAATACTCAGATAATGTTTTTTTTCTGGAGCATTTTTCTTCCTAAGATAGTGCTGCTTGTTATAACGGTGGTTTTGGGAGTAATAATCGGTTTAATCACCGCAACGATGATAGGCAGGAAACAGGAAAGAAAAAAGAAAGAAAAAGAAATGAGCTTGAAAGAAAAAGAAAGGCTTACCAAAGAAGCTGAAAAAAATGAAATTAAAAGAAAAGATGAGGAAATTAATAAAAAGATATAGGAGGACGTATGAGTGAAATAAAAGACAGGGGTTATTCGAATCCGGATGTTCTTGTAACTACTGAATGGGCAGCAAATCACTTAAATGATAAAAACGTCAGGATTGTAGAATCAAACGAGGATCAGCTTCTGTATTCAACCGGACATATACCCGGGGCAGTTCATGTTGATTGGACGAAAGATCTTAATGATCAAATAAGAAGGGATTATCTGGACAAAAAAGGTTTTGAATCATTAATGTCCCGCATCGGTGCAACCTCCGGAACAACCGTTGTTTTTTATGGAGATAAAAATAACTGGTGGGCATGTTATGCTTACTGGATTTTCCAGCTCTTCGGACATAAAAATGCTAAAATAATAGACGGCGGGAGACTAAAATGGGAAAAAGAAGGAAGAGAATTGACACGCGAAGTTCCGACTTTTACAAAAACCGCTTACACAGCCCCAGAGCGTAACGATACAAAAATCAGAGTCTTCAGGGATCAAGTTCTCGAACATGTGAAAAAAAGACTTCAGCTCGTTGATGTAAGATCGCCTCAGGAATACAGCGGCGAGAGACTTCATATGCCTGAATATCCGAATGAAGGTGCATTAAGGGGCGGACATATTCCGGGTGCCAAAAATATTCCCTGGGCTAAAGCAGTTAATACTGACGACGGAACTTTTAAACCAGCAAGCGAATTAAAGAAGTTGTACCAGGAGGAAAACGACTTAAGACCTGGCGATAATATAATTGCATACTGCAGGATTGGTGAACGCAGCAGTCATACCTGGTTTGTTTTAACCAATCTCCTGGGGTATAAGAATGTTAGAAATTATGACGGAAGCTGGACAGAGTGGGGTAACCTTGTCGGAGCTCCAATCGAAAAATAGATTCCGCAAAATAATAATTTGTAGGTTACTTTATTTAGAAGCGAATGGATCAATTTCCGCAAAAATTAAAGGAGCTCCTGGATTTATTTTCAATGCTTTCATCTGAGCAGGAGCGGATAGATTTTTTAATAAACTATTCGGATAAGTTCAAAGAGAACCCGGACCAGGTTGCTCAGCTTACCGAGGAAAATAATGTTCCTTTTTGTGAGTCCGGGGTGTATGTTTGGGCTAAGAAGCAGCCGGATAAAACCTTGAAGTTCTATTTTGCGGTTCAGAATCCGCAGGGAATTTCAGCGAAAGCACTTACAGTAATACTTGATCATACTGTTTCAGGTGAAAAACCGGAAAAAATATTAAACATTCCGGATGACCTGGTATTTAAAATTTTCGGGCAGAATCTTTCAATGGGGAAAAATATGGGTTTAAGCGGGATTGTGCAGATGGTGAAGAGGAAGGCGAGGCAGAGTTTAAGTTCAGGTTCAGGTTCAAGTTCAAGATAGTCCTCCATTGTCCGAACTTGCTCTTACAATTGAACTTGCACTTGAACTCAACCCCATTCCCCATCCTTGCTTATTGCTTAAATTAGTGTTATGTTTGTCACTGTTAGAGCGCCCTTTTAAGGGCGATTTTTATTTATATGAACTTTTTTGAAAAAAAAATATCTGAAATTGCGGAAGAATCAGCTCAAAAAAAAGATTTCTTTCTGATTGATCTTATTTTTAGAGGGAATGAAAAGAATAAAGTTATCGAAGTTTTTATTGACGGTGAAAGAAATGTCTCGGCAGACAGCTGTGCAGAAATAAGCAGGGATATTATTTCAGAAATTGACAAGATTCCGGATTTCACTTCGAATTACAGGCTGGAAGTTTCCACCCCCGGTGTCGACAGACCTTTGAAGCTTTTAAAGCAATTCCCGAAACATTTAGGAAGAAAATTTGAAATCAGCTTCCGGCAGAATGAACAAATTACAAAATTAAACGGCAAGCTTCTAAAGATTGAAAATGATGAATTGCTTTTTCTGAATGAAAAAAAAGAGGAAGTGCCGGTTAATTTCAGCACTATTATTAAAGCCAAAGTACTAATAAGTTTTTCTTAACGGAGGAAGGAAAAAATGAATTTCGACATTAGCGAATCATTTGCACAAATGGTGAGAGAAAAAGGGATTGACAAAGACGTCCTCGGCGGTATTATCGAGGATATCTTCGGAATGCTTGTAAGAAAAAAATTCGGCGAAGATGCTAAATATGACGTTGTCGTAAATATGGACCGAGGAGATATCGAAATTTTCCTTGAAAGAACAATTGTTGATCAAGTTCAGAATCCGAATACCGAAATAAGCATTCAGGAAGTGAATAAAAAAGGGAATGAAGATGAGCTGGATGTCGGTGATGATTATGTGGAAAAACTTGATCTCGCTTCGTTCGGCAGAAGATTGATAACGCTTGCTAGGCAGAACTTAAATCAGAAAATCCGCGAAATCGAAAAGGATATTGTCTTTAATGAATATAAAGAGCTCCTCGGCGAAATAGTCGTCGGCGATATTTACCAGATAAGAAAAAATGATATTCTTGTTAATCATAATAAGAATGAATTAATTCTTCCGCGTCATGAACAGATTCCTTATGAACGTTATAAAAAGGGAGAAACTATCCGGGCAATTGTAAAGGAAGTAAAAAAAGGGAACAGCGGTCCATTAATCATTATTTCCCGAAGCGACAATATGTTCTTAAGAAGACTGTTTGAAATTGAAATCCCCGAAATTTATGATGGAATCATAGATATTAAAGCAATTGCAAGGGAACCGGGGGAAAGAGCAAAAATTGCTGTCGAATCCCAGGATAAAAGAATTGATGCGGTTGGAGCCTGCGTCGGAATGAAAGGCGTCCGGATTCATGCGATTGTAAGAGAACTTAACAACGAAAATATAGATGTAATTAATTATTCCGAGGATCCTTCGGTATTCATACAGAGAGCTCTTGCACCGGCAAAATTAAAGCATATTGAAGTTGATCAAACTGAGAAAAAAGCAGTCGTTACTGCCGACAGCGATCAGGTTTCTCTTATTGTCGGAAGAAACGGCGTGAATATAAGACTGGCAATGAAGCTGACAAATTATGAAATTGAAATCTTAAGAGAGGAAAAACCGTTCGAAGAATATGAAGAAGATATTGAGCTGATCGATCTAAAAGAAGAGCTCGGAACAGAAATTTATGAACTGCTAATCAATCACCGTTATGATACTGCTCTCGAGGTTTTAACTGCCGGACCGGAAAAGTTAAAGGAAATTGAGGGAATTAATGAAGAAAAGATCAATGAGATACTTGAAATAATTAAAGCCCAGTTTGAAGAAGAGGAATAATCGAAGAAATATATGGCGGAAACCAAAGAAAAAAAGCTAAGAGTATATAAACTAGCATCGGAATACAACCTGGCTGCCGAAAATATTCTGGAATTCCTTCAAAAGAAAGGACATGATGTAAAATCTCACATGTCAATTCTTTCCGATGAAATGATTTCGGATATAAATAATCATTTCAAAAAAGATATCGAAAAGGCGGAAAAACATTACAAAAAGCTGGCTGAATTCCATAAAAAGAAAGTAGAAAAAGAAGAAGAAGAAAAGGAAGAAGTCAAAGAGACAAGATCGTCTGAAACTGAGGTATCCGTAAAAGAGATCGAAATTTCTAAAAAAGATGAACATGAGATTCCTGCCGAGAAAAGCGTTGAAGCTGAAGCTGCTGAAGAACCTGAATTAACTCTGCTCGAAACATCTCCAGTTGATAAGTTTGAAAAAATCGAGGAAAATGTCTCTTTAAAAACAACTGCTGTCCCGGAAAAGGAAAAGAAAAAGGGACTTACGGTAATCGGGAAGATGGATCTTGATGAGCATCAAAAAGAAAGAAGTCTCCTCGAATCAAAAGAAAAAGAGGAAAAAACCGGGGAGATAAAAAAGAAAAAGAAACCTAAGGCCAAGAAAAAAACTACTGTTGAAACTCCCGAAGATACACTGGTTACCAAAAAGAAGAAAAGAGTTAAAAGATTCGAGATTGATCAGAAGGATGTAAAGGAAGC
>JBLNGL010000369.1:0-3241 GCA_050264735.1 Ignavibacteria bacterium
CTGTTAAAGCTTTATTTTACCCAACTCCAAGTACATTGCGGGTTGAGGGATTTAATCTTTCCATCGAACAATATGCGGATATTTCTGACATTGTTGTTGAATTACCGATAACTTCGGAAAAACTTAAAGATATTTATATATATATCAGCAGTACTTATGCTCGTAATTCAAACGCAGATGTTATAATTCAAATTGAACGCTACAGCGGTAATATTAAATTCTACAAGGCAAAAGGTGAGTATCATATTTTCAATACATGCAATACATGGGTTGCTGAAGCCTTAAATAAGGCTGGATTTGATATTTCTGATAACATAATTTTAGCAGAGCAGTTATTCAATGAAGTACAAAATTTCGGGAAAGTATTAAAAGCGGAATAATAAGTACTGTCTGAACAGATTTATGGTTAAAATCTACCCATGCTCTTAAACAAACTGACCTTTTTTCAGGGTTGATTTTTTATTATTTTCCTCGATGTAATTACTTTTACTGCTCCTTTTAGGTATTAATAAATAAAAAATTAAGCTTATAAAAAATTGGAATTGACAAAAGAGAAAAACCTGTCTCAACTTGATCGAGACAAGGCGGACAATCCGCTATCATTCAGCCCTGTACTTACGGGATTTTTTACTACGGTAACTGAATTGTCTCTGTTTTCATTAAGATTTTTTAAAGAAGTATTTATCCCGCCGTATGAATTTGCGGAAGTTAAGAAACATATGGATGAACTTGGGATAAAAACTATGCCTATTGTAACCGTAACAGGTTTTATAATAGGATTGGTTTTAGCAATGCAAAGCCAGCCGGTTATGGCCAGATTCGGAGCTGAATCTTACCTGCCTAGCATTGTAGCTTTATCTGTAATCCGGGAACTTGGCCCGGTATTGACTGCATTGATTTTTGCCGGAAGAGTCAGCTCCGGAATCGGCGCTGAACTTGGCTCGATGAGAGTGACCGAGCAAATCGATGCAATGGAAGTAAGCGCCATAAATCCTTATAAATTCCTTGTTGTTACCCGGATACTTGCATGTACTTTAATTCTGCCTATTTTAACATGCTATGTAGATTTTTTAGCATTAATCGGAGGCTGGATAGCGGTTTTTCTTTCAACCGGGACAAGCTTCATTCTTTACAATAATGCTGTGTTCCACTCCCTGCAATTCTCCGACCTTGTACCGGGGATGCTCAAAACTTTTGTTTTCGGATTTATAGTGGGAGCTGTCGGTGCTTATAAAGGTTATAATGCGTCCAATGGAACCGTGGGTGTTGGAAAAGCTTCCACGAGTTCAGTAGTGACAGCTTCACTTTTAATACTTTTAGTGGATATGGTTTTGGTTAAAGTTACGGTTTGGCTATGGACATCCTAGAAATAAAGAATCTGTCAAAATCATTCGAGGATCTTGTCGTGCTCGATGAGGTTTCAATTAATGTTAAGGATGGAGAAAATCTTGTGGTATTCGGGAAAAGCGGCAGCGGGAAAAGCGTTCTTTTAAAATGTATTGTGGGATTAATGCAGCCCGACTCCGGTACTATACTTTTTGAAGGGAAAAGCGTTCTGGATATGAATATAGATGAGCTTAATGAGTCAAGGAAACATATCGGCTTTTTGTTTCAGGGAGCTGCATTGTACGATTCAATGACGGTTAGAGAAAATCTTGACTTTCCTCTCATCAGGAATTTCAGTTTTTCTGAAAAAGAAAGAGAAGAAAAAATAAAAGCAGTTCTGGAAAAAGTAGGTTTGTCGGAAGCAATCGATAAAATGCCTGCGGAGCTGTCGGGCGGAATGAAGAAGAGAATAGGTTTGGCAAGGACTATAATTACAGAACCTGACCTTATTTTGTATGATGAACCGACCACCGGGCTGGATCCGATCACTACAAAAGAAATAAGCCAGCTGGTGGTGGAGCTTCAGAAAGATTTAAAAGTTTCATCTATAGTTGTTACTCACGATCTGATGTGCGCACAGATAGTGGCGGATCATGCGGTAGTGCTGAAAGACGGAAAAATACGTTACCAAGGAGATTTAAAAAATCTCACTGAATCGGATGATCCCTTTCTTAAAAACTTTTTCGGAACCGAAGTATTTGAATCCGGTTAAGCCGAATTACTACGGCTGATAAACAGGAGTATTTTAATGGCTAAAAAAATTTCCACTGTTAAATTAGGAATCTTTATTTTTGTCGGAATCGGACTGCTTGTCCTCGGGATTTTTCTTATCGGAGATAAACAGGCCCTCTTCAGCTCCACTTTTACCGTGAAAGCATATTTCAACGATATACAGGGCTTAAAAAGCGGAGCTTCGGTAAGATTTGGGGGGATTGATGTAGGTTCGGTTAAAGATGTTGAAATTCTTAATGACACTTCCGGCCGGGTAGAAGTGACTATGGAAATATTGACCGGTATTAAACAGTTTATCCGCACCGATACAAAAGCAACAATCGAGACTGAAGGACTTGTGGGGAACAAAGTCGTAATTTTGAAAATGGGCACGGCTTCGGCGGATCAGGTGAAAGACGGGGGTGCAATCCAATCTAGAGAGCCGATAGGATTCAGTGCCATTATTGAAGAAACCCAGGGGATAATGGAATATACCAAGCAGATGACAAAAGAGCTTGCGGAAATTACCAGCCGTGTAAATAGGGGTGAAGGAACAATCGGCAAAATCTTTGTCGATGAAGAATTATATAATAAGGCTAACCAGCTTACTGAAAGAGCTGACCAAAGTCTGGCAGCAATAACTAAAGAATTGGATAATGTAACGGAGCTCTTTAACCGGCTGGGTAAAGGAATCGAGACAGTAGTGAATAATGTTGATAAGGTAGTTGTCCAGGTGGATACTTTAATTTCAGGTGTTAGAGAAGGAAAAGGTGTATTCGGTTCCCTGCTGGTTGAGGGAAGCACGTATGATACTTTAATTTCAAACGCAATAAGAAATTTTACTCTGACTGCAAACGATACAAGATTAGCTGCTTCCAGGCTTGCTGAAAATATGGAAGCATTGAAACATAACTGGCTTTTTAAAAGCTATTTTGAAGAAAGAGGATATTGGGATAAAGCGGAATATGAAGATGAGCTTGATGCAAAAATCGGGTTGCTAAATGAGAAAATAAAATTGCTTGATGAAAAAATTGAAACTTTAAGGGCTATGGGAAATATTTCGGAGTGAAAGTTCAAATCAAATAATCTATTAAATGAAAATATCCGCGGATAAGCTGAACAGTCTGAAAGAATATTTTAATAA
>JBLNGL010000370.1:0-4879 GCA_050264735.1 Ignavibacteria bacterium
TTTTAAGCATTAAAGATTACGAATATTTTCAGTTTCAGCTCTGGCAGGAGGGAATTGCTAGGTATACAGAGTATAAAATTGCGGATATGCTGGATAATTATGAGCCTTCGGATGAATTTTCATCTCTTGAAGATCATAAATCATTTACGGAAATTGCGGACACTTTAAGAGAGAATATCTACAATGAGCTTTATGAATTTAAATTAAAAGAGAAAAAAAGAGAGTGCTTCTATTCCTTTGGAGCATCTTTAGGTTTTCTTCTCGACCGCATCAATAAAAACTGGAGAGAAAAATACTTCAGCAGTCTGTTTTCAATGGAGCAGCTGATTGCCAAATAATTATTGAAAATATTTTAATTGTCTTGACAGACTTCAAAGAAATAAAATTAAGTTTTCATCCGGCCACTGAAGAAAAGTGGAAAGATATCGAAAAGCTTTTCGGGGTGCGCGGCGCCTGCGCGGGCTGCTGGTGCATGTGGTGGCGTTCGGCACGATCGGAGTTTAATAAACAAAAGGGGGATGGGAATAAAAAAGCTCTAAAGAAAATAGTAAAATCAAATGAAGTACCCGGTATACTGGCTTATGACAATAAAGAACCGATCGGCTGGTGTGCAGTTTCTCCGAGAAGCTCTTATTCCGGTTTGGAGAGATCCAGGATTCTCAGACCGGTCGATGATAATCCGGTCTGGTCCGTCGTTTGTTTTTTCATTGCAAAACCTTACCGCCGTAAAGGAGTAACCATAAAATTACTTAAAGCGGCGGTTAAACATGCAGAAAAATGCGGTGCAAAAATAATTGAGGGTTATCCTGTTGAACCGAAAAAGAATGGATTGATACCGGATGTTTTTGCCTGGTCGGGAATAGCTTCTGCATTTGTAAAAGCAGGATTTAAGGAAGTGGTAAGGAGATCCGCAGGCAGACCAATTATGAGGTATTATCTTTAGTTGCCGAAATTTATTCCCTATATTAAAAACTTATTCTTAAAACCTGTTGGTTAAAAAGTTAAATTAAATTCCTAATCAATTAATTTAAATCCTTTCTTTTTAGGATTTTTCTTCCGCAGAATATTATCTTTGCTGGTCACTTATAAAAACTGGAGCAGATTTTTTGGATTTTAAAACCCATCCCGATACAAAAATCGGACATATTCATCTAACTGTTTCCGATCTTGACCGCTCTTTAAAATTCTACAGGGATCTTTTAGGATTTGAAGTAACTCAATATTACGGAAACGGAGCCGTATTTTTGTCCGCCGGAGGATATCATCATCATCTCGGTTTAAATACCTGGGCAGGGAAAGGAGCACTGCCTGTTCCTCCTGGTCACACCGGGCTTTATCATTTTGCTATACTTTATCCAGATCGAAAAGAGCTGGCTAAAGTCCTCAAACGCCTTTACGAAAAAAATTATAAAATAGAAGGAGCTTCTGATCACGGTGTTTCGGAATCAATTTATCTCTCCGATCCTGATGGAAACGGGATTGAACTTTATGCAGATAAACCTGCTGACAAATGGCCTGTTGATTCCGAAGGCCATTTAATGATGACAACAAAATCATTGGATATTTTAAATCTTCTATCCGAACTTGATACTTTATAAAAAAAATTATTGTTAAAAACGTTTTTGTATTGAGGTGATCGATGGGTCTAAAGAACGATTCGGTATTCTTTACAGGCAAAGAGAAGATGGAAAATTACTCTTTATCAAATCAATTTGCTGAACATCTTGAATTCATACTTGTAAAAGATAAATTTACCGTCACCGGAAATGACGCATATTATGCCTTGTCTCTTTCAATAAGAGATAAGCTGGTGCGGAGATGGCTTAGAACCCAGCAGAAATACAAAGAAGAGGATGTAAAGAGAGTTTATTACCTGTCGCTTGAATTTTTGATGGGGAAACTTCTTGGAAACGCGCTCATCAATTTAAATTATTATGACGAATGTTATAATATCCTCCGTGAAAACGGATACAGCCTGGAAGACATAAGAGATATTGAAAGGGAAATGGGTTTGGGCAACGGCGGCTTGGGGAGGCTTGCTGCGTGTTTCCTAGATTCAATGGCCACTCTCGAGCTGCCTGCTTTCGGGTACGGAATCAGGTATGAATACGGAATTTTTGAGCAGGAAATCGATAACGGCTGGCAGGTTGAAAAAGCAGATAACTGGCTGAGCTTCGGAAATCCCTGGGAGATTATGAGGAGAGAACTTGAATACCGGGTTAAATTTTACGGAAAATCGGTTGCAGTGAATACAAACGGTAAAATGAAATTCGACTGGATAGATACAGAAGATTTGCTGGCAGTTGCGTATGATGTCCCTGTTCCCGGTTACGGAACCGAAACAGTTAACAATCTGCGTCTCTGGCGTGCTAAAGCAACAAGTGAATTCAGCTTTAAAGATTTTAATATGGGAAATTACCTGCAGGCTGTAGAACGGAAAGACAATTCAGAGAATATTTCAAAAGTGCTTTATCCGAATGATACAATTGATAAAGGGAAATACCTGCGGTTAAAACAGCAGTATTTTTTTGTTTCAGCAACTTTACAGGATATTATTCGGAAATATAAAATCAATCATAAAAAGTTTAATAAATTTGCCGAGAAGACCGCAATCCAATTAAACGATACACATCCTGTTATTGCTATTCCGGAATTAATGCGGATATTGATGGACACCGAAGGCATGAGTTGGGAAGAATCCTGGGAGATTACGAAAAATACTTTTTCCTACACCAATCATACCGTAGTTCCCGAAGCACTGGAAGAGTGGACGGTGAATATAATGAGCGATCTTCTTCCGCGCCACATGGAAATAATATATGAGATCAATTACCGGTTCCTTGATGAAGTAAGAATAAAATACACAAAAGATGATTCCATTATTTCGGAATTATCCATTATCAGAGAAGGTCCTGAAAAGAAAGTCAAAATGTCGAATCTGGCTATTATAGGATCGCACGCGATAAACGGTGTCGCTGAGCTTCATACAAAAATATTAAAGGAAAGGCTCTTTACGCATTTCTATAAAATGTATCCCGAACGATTTTACAATGTTACAAACGGCATTACACAAAGGAGATGGCTGCGGGCTGCTAATCCGATGTTGTCAGGATTAATTACCGATAAGATAGGCAGCGGGTGGATTAAGGATTTATCGATGCTGAAAAAAATTGAAGGATGCATGGATGACCATGATTTTCTCGAGAACTGGCAGAGTGCAAAATGGTTCAACAAAGATCTCTTAAGATCATATATCATGAACGAGCATAACATTAAAGTAAACCTGGAATCGATCTTTGATGTACAGGTTAAGCGTTTTCATGAATATAAGCGCCAGCTTCTGAATGTTCTCCATGTAATAACTTTATATAACTGGATAAAAGATAATCCTAAAAAAGATATAGTCCCTAGAACAGTTTTATTTGCCGGCAAAGCCGCACCAGCATACTATATGGCAAAGCTTGTAATAAAATTAATAAATTCGGTTGCCGGAGTGGTAAATTACGATAAGGATGTCGGCGACAAACTTAAAATATTGTTTTTAAAGAATTACTCGGTAAGCTTGGCGGAAAAAATAATTCCTGCTTCCGATCTTTCCGAACAGATTTCTACTGCGGGATTTGAAGCATCAGGAACAGGTAATATGAAGCTGGCTCTAAACGGGGCTCTGACAATAGGAACAATGGATGGGGCAAATGTCGAGCTTAGAGAAGAAGTCGGGCATGAGAATATTTTTATTTTTGGATTACACGCCGATGAGGTTGTTAAGCTTAAAAAAAACGGTTATAATCCGCGTGAAATATATGAGAAAAATGAGGAGTTGAAAAGGGTAATCGATATGATTACTTCCAATTATTTCAGCAGAAATGAACCGGGAATTTTCAAACCTGTTGTGGATGGATTATTGAATTACGACTACTATTGTTTATTTGCCGATTACAAGTCATATATTGAAACACAGGAAAAAGTAAGCAGGCTGTATTCGAATCAGACTGAGTGGGCAAAAAAATCAATTTTAAATTCAACCAGGATCGGAAAATTTTCTTCCGACCGTTCCATAAAAGAATATGCCGAGAAAATCTGGAAGGTTAAACCGATGAAAGTGGATGTAGATATATAGTCCTGGAAATGCCGAATATAAAATGAAATATTTCTTTTACTTCTCCTTTTTTATTTTTATTATAAACATTTCTATACAAGCCGGAAATTATCAGGGTTTTGAAGTTGCGGTATATGCAAGGGCCTACGAAGTAAGGGAAATGGGAGATGTTAAAAATCTCGATTCTGTTTGGACGCTCATTTCAAATCAAGTTAAAGTCGATAAAATTTATTTAGAGACTTACCGCGATAAAATATTCGCAGATGCAAAGACAATTGATGCAGCCAAAAAATATTTTGAAGCAAAAGGTCTAAAAGTTGCAGGCGGCATTACCTACACGATAAATGAAAGCAACCGTTTCGAAACATTCTGCTATTCAAATCCTGATCATAGGAGAAGAGTTAAAGAAATTTCGGAATTTACGGCAGCCCATTTTGATGAATTCATTTTGGATGATTTTTTCTTCACAAGCTGTAAATGTGAATTGTGCATTAAGGCTAAAGGAAATTTAAGCTGGACTCAATACAGACTTGGGCTAATGACCGAAGCTGCTCAGGAGTTAGTGATAACTCCGGCAAAAAAAATAAATCCGGCGGTAAAAGTAATTATAAAATTTCCTAATTGGTACGAGCATTTTCAGGCGCTCGGGTTTAATCTTGAAGATGAACCCAAGCTTTTTGACGGAATTTATACCGGTACGGAAACACGCGATCCGGTAATGACCCGCCAGCATCTTCAGCAGTATGAAAGCTACTTAATCTTCCGTTATTTTGAAAATAT
>JBLNGL010000371.1:0-4386 GCA_050264735.1 Ignavibacteria bacterium
TTGAATTTAAAAATTTAAAATATCTGCAGGAAGTTTTCATGGATGCAACTGAGAAAATTGAAGATTCCGGGGTTACAACCCTGTTGATACTCAGTGATCCTGCGGTATCGGAAACCACTTCCATCGTAGAAGCACTTGCAGAATGTTCAACCGGAATAATATATCTCCAAAAAAATGAAGACTCGGAGAAAAGAACAAGCGGCGGCAAGATGATTATTACTCCGAACATAGGTCATGCAGAGGGACAGTTTTCATGTGACTATTTTATTGAACCTTATAGAGGAGTTGTTACTGATTATAAAAAATCGTATGAATCCTTGAATCATTACTTTGCCAAAAAGGAAGAGAAGTATAAATCACTGGCTGAAATTGTAACTTCCGCGGAAAAAATCTCATTTTCAAATCTGTACAGTATAAACGATTTCTATTTAGTATTGAACAATCAGCTTGCAAAGTTTAAAGCCACCGGTGAGCCTTTTTATCTTGTTTCATTCAGGTTAAATCCGGACGCAGAAAAACACCGTCTGATTTCAATAACCCAGCTGCAGAATACGGTAAGGCTTTCAATCGAGAAGAAAGATAAAATTTGTGTGGTAAATAATAAAATTATCATCTTAATTACAGGCGAAGATCCGAAAAACCTTTTAAATCTGATTGCTAAAATTAAAAGCAATATGCCGGTTGCAGAGCCCGAATATCTGAACAGGATTTTTCAGCATATCCTGGTATATACAGTCCATGTTGAAGAACGCTTCAGCAGCGGTGAAGAGATGATCTCCGAACTGATATCCGAAACCATTAACGGATCAGGTACTGATTATCTGAGGAAGAATTTTCCTAAATAATTAAATAATTCTGCGCAAACCTAATTTTCCTAAATTTCTCAATTTTATTTTATTAATTCTCATTTTTTCCTTTGTTTTAGTATGATACAAAAGAATTCATATTACTGACCTGAAGCTCTAAAAAAATAGTCTTTCTTCAGCAATTTCTAAAGAAAAAAAACACTCCGGGTGGCATTATTGTTGTCATTCTCCGCAAATGAATCCCGCTGAAAAAATAGAGAGGCATAAAATTCAACTTGATTCCCCGACATATTCCCCAATTAACAGCAATGTTAATAAGCAGTATGTTCAGCGGATAGTCATCCTCGGACTGCTCACAGCTGTTTTTTTATTCATATTAATTTACACTTTGCCAAGTACTCATTTCTCGATCAATATACTGCTGGAATATTCGGTTTCCGCCGCACTTGTCATTTTTTTGATTGTGCTCTTATTAAGATACCTGATAGTTCTTTTAATGGCATATTTAAATCTTAACAAATATACTTTTCAGGTCAGCGGCGATTTTTCTCCATTTGTCTCCGTCATTATTCCCGTTTATAACGAAGAAAAAGTGCTCAGGGATTCTATCAATTCTTTACTAAAATTAAATTATAAATCTTATGAAATAATTATAGTTAATGATGGATCTACTGATAAAACTCAAGATATTGCCGAGAGTTTTGTAGGATATAGAAACGGGATATATAATGAGGTGAAAGTTTCGTTGATAAATAAGAAAAACTCGGGGAAAGCAAGTGCTCTTAACGCCGGAATTAAATATTCGAAATCCGAGTTTATTTTATGTGTCGACGGAGATTCCCAGCTGAGCCCTGATTCAGTCAAATTTGCGGTACGGCATTTTTTAAACCCGTCTATAGGAGCGGTTGCAGGAAATGTTAAAGTTTTAAACCGCGGCCGCTTATTTACTGATCTGCAGGCGCTTGAATATTTGGAAGGATTAAATCTAACCAGGAGCGCACAAAGTTTTGTAAAATTGGTAAATATCATTCCTGGCCCGATGGGTTTGTTCAGAAGGAAAGTCCTTGAACAGGCAGGTTATTACTCAAGCGATACTTTTGCCGAAGATGCAGATATTACATTAAAAATATTATCTAACGGTTGGAAAGTATCTTATGAACCGTATGCAGTATCTTATACAGAGGCGCCGGTAAGACTGCTTCAGCTTTTAAAGCAAAGATACAGATGGACAAGAGGAATAATTCAATCCCTAAAAAAGAATAAGGGGCATCTGGTAAATCCTCTAAGGTTCGGAAATTTAATAGTGCTCTGTACCATGTTTTATGAAGTCCTTATCTGGCCTGTTATAAATCTTTCCGCACATCTTTTTTTTATATCGGCAGCCTTTTTCTTCGGACATATTTCATTGATTTTTTTCTGGTGGGCTGCATTAACAATGCTGGATTTAATTGCAGCATTGTACTGCATTGCTTCCGAAAAAGAAGAAATACGCCTTGCTTTTTATTCAATTATCTACAGAATCTTTTTTATTCTGATCATTGATGTATGCAAGACCGTTTCTTCCTTAGAAGAATTTTTTGATTTTAAAATGACATGGGGTAAAATAGAAAGAACAGGGACTGCCTAAAAAATAAGGCAGAAAAAGTTTAAAGAAAGAGGGCATAAAAATGGAATTAATTCCCATTTTATCGACAATCATTCTTGCTGCAACTGCCAGTACCTTTATACTTGCAGTGGGAGCTTATATTCTGTATAAAATCCGGGAACGACGAGGGAAAAGAAATATCATCCATTCTCCAATGAAGTATGAGGCCGAGTTTCTAATGCCGGTAGGAAATGAGAATGAAAAAATTCCCGATGAATTAAAGAGCCATCAGCCGGATGATTTGAAAATAGTTAAACAGAATTTAAATATCCTTTCTATTAAAGATGACGTTGAGAATAAAAATCAAGGGGAATTGAAGGATGCTAAAAGGATAAAATCTAAATTTTTAAAATATACTTCGGAAGGATACATTTCTCCGAAGGATGATAAAAAAAAGGGAATAATTAGGTGGCGCTAAACCTGGAGAAAAATATTAATGCAATGTTTGTATCCGGTAATTACCAAAAGATAAACTTCTTTTTGGTTATTTCTTTAGGTATTACAATACTTATGATTTCAGCAGCCGTTTATTTATTTATAATTAAAGAATCATTAGGAGTCTTTCCTCTTGCAGATTTAGTTCCTTCCGAAAAAAGTTTTCAGAATTTTTTTGTCAAAAAAATAAAAATTGCCGTTTTATATTCCGGTTTTACTTACGAGAAGATTTCCACGAAGAGCAGCATATTAAAAGATGATATTAAGTTGTGGGGAAAAATTTTACGGAAAATTAACCTCGAATATGACATAATAAATGATGAAACAATTGAAAAAGGAAATCATCTTCATTATTCTGTAATAATCCTTCCTAATTCTTTATTTCTTACCAGCCTCGAAGCAGAGCAATTGAAAAAATTCAAAAGAATTGGCGGAAGCATTTTTGCTTCCGGTGAAACGCGAATCCTATTAAATGACGGAACCATAGCAGGAAGGCTTTTCCCTCCTGAGATTTTTGAGTTATCTTTTTCTGAAGGCAGCGCTCAGACAGATTCGATCAAGCTGAATTTCACGGAACAAATATCTGTTTTCCGCGGCGGAATACCTTTAACTTCGGGAATACCAGCCGGTTACAGAATGAAAATTTCAGGAGAAAATTTAATAAAAGCAAAACTGACGCATGCCGAGAATATTTTTCAGATAGCTTCGGCTGAATGCACTAAAAATACAGGTGATTTTTTCTGTACGGCGGCTTACGGAATACATGAAAAAGGAAGATTCATCTGGACCGGATTTAATATAAATTCAATCAAACTTAGTGATGATCGTATTGTTTTTGAAAAATTTCTTTCAAACTCCGTTAACTGGCTTTTGCACAAACCAATTTCATGTATAAAAGATTATCCTGCTGGATATGATGCTGCGGCAGTTATAGCCCCGGTATTATCAGATTCAATAAAGAATATCTATGACGTTCTTAAAATTCTATCAAGAGAAAATATTAAGGCATCATTTTTTATTGATCCGGAAACATCAGTAGAAAACTTAGCTTTAGCAGCCAATCTTCATAAATACGGGGAGATCGGAGTTTATTTTAAAGACCGGCGAATTTATCCTGAATTGATTGATACATTGAGAAAATCAAAAAGAATAATTGAACTGATTGCGGGAGATAAGTGCCGGGGCTTCACTTTTTTTCCAGGGACTAATATTGATCAAGCGTCAGAGACAGAAGGTAAAGCAGAATTCGATTATTTATTGAGCGAACCTTCAGGAGGATATAATCCTAAATATTTAGTTCAGGCTAAAGGCAGAAAGATAGCCGTATTTGAGTCTTCCTTGAATAATTATACATCTGCCGATTCCGGCATAAATCAAGAATTAAATACTTATAAAGATGATATAGACAGTATTTTGAATTTGAACGGCTTATATGTTTTCAGATTTTCAATTGATAATATTTATAGAATAAAAACTCTGGAAAAAGTAATCCGGTATATG
>JBLNGL010000372.1:0-2891 GCA_050264735.1 Ignavibacteria bacterium
TAATAAATTCGCAAATATAATTTTGTTAATCAATTGGCAATGAGACATTCTATATGTTTTATTATTAAAACAAACTTAAGAACCCCGTTGGAAGAAACCCATACAGAGAATTAATTGCGATACGACAGTTTTATGACGGGAGAAATTTTTTATTGAATATCTTGATATTTAAAGTTAAATTTTATCTGACAAGCGCGAACAAACCGGCTGGTCTGATGAATGGATGATTGAATAAAAAAACTCTTTTTGATCTTTAAAGCAATCAGTCATTCATGCATTCAACTGTAGTGAATTCCATCATTACTCCAGCCAAGATCCAAAACATTGTAGATATTTAACTATTTTAACAAGTGAACAGAACTCCTAATCCTACCTTAATTTCCATTGCATATTATAAGTTATTAACTTAATTTTTTAAATATCTTTTTACTCCTCTTTAATAACCGCGGGGGTAATGCTAAATAATTTGCGGGATGATGCATTGCCGAATGGTGAAACTAATCCAAATAAAAATATATTCCGGAATCAAATAGAAAATTCTAATTAAAAAATATATGTCATACCATTGTCATATGAGGATGCGTTTTTGATGTTTAAAGTATTAGCTGTAAAGCAGACGGCGCTAAAAAATAAATAATAGGAGACAATTAAATGAAAAATGTAATGCCGGTAATCTTTGGTTTGTTTTTTATGCTGACTGGTTTTTGTACGGCAAAGGCTTCCGAGCCGGATAAAAAAGGGAGCATGGATCATCCCCTTCTTTCAAGGATGCCGAACTTCTATATTTCAGGATACAAAGATACAGAGTTCGACAGCCATAAATTCATCGATCAAGACAAAAAGCAGATTTCCGTCGAAGGGCATATGTATTATATTGAATACCGCCTAGATAAAGGAGCAGCGGAGCCGGGAGAATTAAAAATACGCAGAAACATCCAGGATGCCTTAAAGAAGATCGGCGGAAAGGTTATATTCGATGACAATTTCAATAAAACCTCCACTATAGTAGTCCGAAAAGATAATAAGGAAACATGGGTAGAAGTCAGGTCATACAATAACATGTACCGGTTAAGGATTGTGGAAAAAGAAGTCATGGAACAGGAAGTCGTGGCAAATGCCGAGGCGATGGGGAACGATATCAATGAAACCGGCCACGTTTCCATATACGGTATATACTTCGATACCGGGAAATCGGAAATAAAACCTGAATCGGATGCTGCCATCTCTGAGATCGCGAAACTCCTTAAGGACAATGGTTCACTGAATGTCTATGTAGTCGGTCATACGGACAATGCAGGATCCTTTGACTCAAATATGAAATTGTCGAAAGACCGCGCAGATGCGGTGTCAAAGATCCTCACCGACAAATACGGGATAGCCGCGGCACGATTGAAGCCCTATGGTGTGTCCTCACTTTCACCAGTTACATCGAATGACACAGAGGATGGAAAAGCTAAAAACCGGAGAGTAGAATTAGTCAAGCAATGATAATCAGGAAGTCCATGATTTTAATTCGTGGTTTCTTAATTAATTATTACCGTCCTTAAAAAGGATAAATTTAAGGAAAAACTTATCCGGTTTTATTTGTTTCCGAAGAGAAGACATTGTTTAAAAATCCGGAAGCCAATCAGCTGACTTTTTATAGCGGCAATTTTTAACTCAAAGTAAAAATGACTCGTATGGGAATTATCAGAAAGAAGTTTAATAATGAGGATATAAAGCAGGACCCTTTTAATTATTATTTAGAAATCCCTAACAAATTTTTTCCAAAGGAAGTATGAAACTCTGGTCGGCATATGAAAAGGAAGTATTTATAAGCCGAATAAAACTTTACGGCAAAAAACCGGAAAGATAGATAGAAGAGATCCATATCCGTATATTTCTATTTTAATACTCTGCAAAGAGAAAAGATAAAATAACATAAATATTTAAGAACTCAGCTATTCGGGAAGGGCTTTAATTTGAATCCGGGATTCATTAAATCCTCAATGATTGCCCCCTGCGGAATGAACTGCGCTTTGTGTCTGGCTTACCACCGGGCAAAGAATAGATGCCATGGATGTATTTCGCCCGGTGTTCCTAAAGCGAATCATTGCATCACCTGTTCAATTAAAAACTGCAAAGAGCTCTCGGAGAGCAGTTCAAAATACTGTTTTAGTTGCAAAAAATATCCGTGCAGCAGAATCAGGAATATTGATAAACGCTACCGGACAAAGTACGGGATGAGCATGATCGAGAATCTGAATAGTATTAAAAAATTAGGTATCCGGGAATTCATCAAATTTGAAAAACAAAAATGGACTTGTCCGAAGTGCGGAAATATAATTTGTGTTCATAAAGGAAGCTGTCTTGCCTGCGGAAAGGACAGGATCATTAAAAAATATTATTAAAATTAATGATTATTTTATTACGGAATTTTTACAATAAAATTTATTCAAAAGTACACTTTTACAACGGACTATGAAACTTCCTTTTACAGCAGATCAGTTTCTTGAGATCTTTAAATCTTACAACGAAAGTATTTTTCCGATACAGATTATCTTTTACCTGATTGCAGCAATTGCTCTTTTTCTGCTTTTCAGCAATGCAGATAAAAGCAGGATAATCAGCTTGATGCTCTCTTTTTTCTGGCTTTGGATCGGAATAGTTTACCATATAATTTTTTTTTCGAAAATAAATAAAGCCGCATATTTATTCGGATCATTATTCATTCTGCAGGGAATTATTTTTTTTATTTACGGAATCGTTTCCAATAAATTAATCTTCAGGTACAATAAAAATACTTTGAATAAAGCCGGGATTATTTTTATTTCATATGCGCTTATTATCTATCCGGTACTGGGATATTTTCTAGGCCGTTCCTATCCTTATTCAATTACAATAGGACTCCC
>JBLNGL010000373.1:0-5220 GCA_050264735.1 Ignavibacteria bacterium
AGGCGCCAGGCAGAGAATGGGTAAATCCTGAATACGATCTTACCATATATTCCGTAGATCGAATGACCGATGAAATAAAAATGGCAAACATTCTCTTAAATGTCCTGGACGGTAAAACTAATAGAACATTTGCTTATCCGTGCGGAGATAAATCGGCTGGTAATTCATCATATGTAGATAGTATCAAAGATCAGTTCACCGGGGCAAGAAGCGTTCAGGCGAAAATGCAAGCCAAAAATGAGATAGATCTGTTTGATATCGGTTCTTATATGATAAACGGACAATCCGGCGATGAGATGATTAAGCTTGTGAAAGAGGCAATGAATAAAAAAGCATTGCTGGTTTTTTTATTTCACGGAGTTGGCGGAGAGCATAATATTAATGTTTCTTTGGAGGCACACAGCAAGCTTCTGCATTTTTTAAAAGAGAATGAAAAGGAAATCTGGGTAGCACCGCTGAATGAAATAGCTGAATATATTCTTAAATCGAAAGAATAAAAAGATGCTGGATACCGGATGCTGGATGCTGGATGCTGGATACTTTAAAGGGGGAGATTATATAAGAATGTTCTTCTTTTTTTATTTTGTTATTTTATAATGTTTTTTAAAAGACCCTAGAAAAAATGCCTGTAAAAAATTTCTGTGCGAGATGCAAGAACTAATTTTGGAAAAATATGAATTCAAAAGAACTTGGGAAAAGATATGATAAAATAGCGGTTTGGTGGACTGGAGAAATGATGAACTCAGATTATGGTGTTAACTATGTAAAAAAAGCTATTGAATTTACAAAACAAAAAGCCAAGGTATTGGATATTGGCTGCGGAAGCAGCGGCAGAATAATCGACGAGGCTTTAAAAAATAATCTTGAAATATTAGGAATTGATCTTTCTGCTGAAATGATTAGAATTGCAAAAGAAAAATATCCAGGTATTAAATTTATTAATGCGGACTTTAATGAATGGAATGCTTCTGAATATTTTGATTTAGTAATTGCCTGGGATAGTGTGTTTCATGCTCCTAAACATCTTCAAAAAACTATTACAAAGAAAATGTGCAATCTATTAACTAAAGGCGGCATCTTACTTTTTACTGCCGGCGGAATTGATGGTGAAATCAGAGGCGAGATGAAGGATGTTTTATTTGAATATGGCTCTATCAACTATTTAGAGTATTTGAAAATTATTGAAGAAATGCAGTGCAGGATTATTCTAATGGAAAGAGATCAATATCCTTTAGACCATATGGTATTTATTTGCCAGAAGATTTAACCATAGCTAAGTAATTTTTTAATTTTATTAGAGGCTTCAATTTTAAAGAAATTTAAAGAAGCAGCTGAGCCGGAGCATTCCATATTTATGATAAACGGGTTTGATTACAATGGATTCTAAAATCAAGTATTAAGTTAAAAGAGTTAAATGATAATTTTTCTAAAAAAGTGAACTGCAGCACACACTTATTATCTTCCGCTGATTAATATTTTTATAAATATTTTTCTTCTTTTTCCTACAGACATTTTTCGTATAATTCAAAATTTTATCAACTTTTTATCCGCGTTAAAAGGATTTAAAATTTTTTGATTATCTAAACATCTTAAGCTGTCAGAATAATAATAATTTAACTTGAATAACCGATCGACTACTAATTAACTCACCATGATATATCTTAAACAAATGGAGGACCATATGATCAGAACCAGTTTAGCATTAATGACAGCTCTTTTAATTATCCTGCCATTGTCATCAATCTATTCACAGGATAAAACTGCGGATGATTGGGCGATGAATGCAACAATAATTGAAGCATGCAGCTGTCCTATGTTCTGTCAATGTTATTTCAATCCTGAACCCGCCGGGCACAGTTCACACGGAGGACACGCGGAAGCAGAACATTTCTGCAGGTTTAACAATGCACTAAAAGTTAATAAAGGGAATTATGGTAATGTTAAACTTGACGGTGCCAAGTTTTGGGTTGCAGGAGATCTCGGAGGAGACTTTTCGAAGGGAAAAATGGATTGGGCGGAGGTAGTTTTTGATCCTTCCGTAACGAAAGAACAGCGGGATGCCATTGCAAAAATTTTAGCGCATGTTTATCCTGTTGAATGGGGCTCATTCACCATTGGAAAAGACGCACCGATGGAATGGCATTACACAAAGGATGATGCAGTTGCAAAACTTGACGGCGGAAAAACAGCAGAAGTTGTTCTCAAACGATTCCCCGGGAATACCAACGATCCGGTTGTAATTAAGAACCTGAGATACTGGGGAATCCCACGGAATGACGGGTTCATTATGATGCCGAATGTAATTGAAGCATACCGTGTTGGAAATAAACCATTTGAGTTCAAAGGAACAAACGGTTTTATGATTACAATAGATATTAATTCAAATGATGTAATGGGTGGTCAAAAAATGTAATTTTAATTTCTTCGGGCGGATTTAAATCCGCCCCAATACTATCCCAAAATATCGCTGATTAGAAATAGTCTTATAAAGCAAAACCAAAAGATATGTTTCCGGCGTTACATAATACCCAATAATCCCTTCTTTGTGTTTTATTTCCACCAGCTAATTACAGATATTATTCGGTACAATCCAAATTTTTTTTCGTCAAGTGACCTGAATTTTATCCATACTTATTTAAGACTTCATGAAAAACAGATATTTCTAATAATCTTCTTTGTAAATTATCATATCCGCAGAATGAATAAGAAGGAATCCTAAAAATTATAAAAAACTCCGACGGCAATCCGGTTGAACTTAAAAACATACAATTAAAAGGAACATCAGCCGGGAAATGACCATTTATCCAATACCGGTCCGGTTATATTAGGTGTCAGTAATCCTCGACGTTTGGGTTAACCTAAAGCCTGGGTATTGGTTAATATTTTACAGTTTTAATAAAATATTAAATGATTGAATAAATCGTCAGGAGTCCAATAAAAAAAGCCCAATCAAAGAATGTTGAAACTTCGGCGATGATAAAATATTAAAGTTTTAGCCTAAATCCTCCGATAATAACTTAGAATTGTTTGTTAATTGTTGTGAATCGATTGTGATGAAAACTAAAAATAAGCGGGACATCATTATTTTTTTAATTACTCTTCTATATTCATCGGGGAGAACCTCTTTCATGAATTTAATTGAAGAAATGAAGCATGAATGCCAAAAACCAGCTGATATTTTCTCCTTTTGAATTAATTCCTAAGAAGGAAATCATGTTTTACGAGAATCATTTGTAAATCTTTAATGAAAGAAGAAATGAGGAATCCGATATTCGAAAATAATCCGCTTCCCATCTTTATTTATGATAGAGAGACTCTATACTTCCTTGATGTGAATTCGTCCGCCTGCGTTCTTTACGGTTACACAAGAGATGAATTTTTAAATATGCAAATAACAGGTCTTAAACCGCCGGAAGAAGTTCCACTCCTTACTAAATTTTTATCTTCTATAAACTCAGAATCCGGAAAGTACAGCGATATTAGACATAAAAAGAAGGATGGTTCAATAGTAATTACTGAAATTTTCTTTCATGAATTAATATATAATGACAAGGCAGCCCGTTCTGTGGTTGTAAACGATATAACTGAAAGCAGGAGAACTGAACTGGAAAATAAGGAAAACCAGAGAAAACTTTCTACATTAATAAGCAACCTCCAGGGTTTTGTTTACCGCTGCATGAATGATGAGCACTGGACAATGGAATTTATAAGCGAAGGGTGTTTTGAACTGGCGGGCTATAGACCGGATGATCTGATTAATAATAAAAAAATTTCGTATAATGAAATTATTTACCACGAAGACAGAGCATTTGTTTTCGAAGAGGTGCAAAAAGCCGTAAATAGAAGAGAACCCTACCAAATTACTTACAGAATTAAAACTGCTTCTGATGAGATCAAATGGGTCGGCGAAAAAGGCAGAGCAGTTTTCAGCGAGAACAATAAAATTCTTGCCTTGGAAGGTTTTATTACCGATATAACCAAAGTAAAAAACTACCAGGCCGAGTTAATTGAAGCTAAGGAAAAAGCTGAGGAAATGAATCATTTAAAATCGGTATTCCTTGCAAACATGAGTCACGAGCTCAGAACTCCTTTAATCGGCATTCTTGGATACGCAGAAATGATTTTAAATGAACTTAAAGAAACTCATTACTCTGAAATGCTTACCGAGCTTTTATTCAGTACGAATCAACTTAAAGATACTATTGATTCAATACTCGATCTTTCCAAAATAGAAGCAGAAAACATTGATGTTAAATTCACAGAAATAGATATTTCAAAATTACTGCCTGAAATCATAAAGCTGTTCTATAATCCGTCTTTGGCAAAAGGACTTTCTCTGAAAACCATTATTGAAGACGGGGATCTACTTGTTAAGGGAGATTTTAATTTGTTCACTTCAATAGTAAAGAATCTCCTTAACAATGCTGTAAAATTCACAAATAAAGGTGAGGTCTCAGTAAAACTCAAAAAAGTGTTATATCAGGGGAATTGGTATGCGAAATTGGATGTAATCGATACCGGAACCGGAATACCCGAATCAGCACAGGAAAAAATATTTGAACCTTTCAGACAGGCGAATGAAGGTCTTGCAAGACCTTTCGACGGAATCGGATTGGGATTAACAATAACAAGAAAATTTGTTCATCTGCTGAAAGGCAAAATTGAAGTGCAGAGCACAGTTGGAGAAGGTTCTACTTTTACGGTAAAATTTCCTCTTTCAAGCAAATTTCAGGGTAATAATAACAATCATGAAGCTGCAATTATAAAGCAGCTGCCGGTTAACGGGAAAAAGAAAATACATAAACTTCTCCTTGTCGAAAACGATATACCCACTATTGGAATGATCCAAATGTTCTTGAAAGATAGATATGACCTTGATTATGCAACAGACGGTGATACTGCCATAAAATTAGCCGGCAGCAATAAATATGAAGCTGTTTTAATGGACATTGCTCTCGGATTCGGAATAAATGGAATTCAAGCAGCAAAAAAAATAATCTCGCTCCCCGGTTATTCGGAAATTCCAATGATTGCGGTTACTGCTTATGCCATGGCCGGAGATAAAGAATACCTGCTTTCTCAATGCTTTACTCACTATTTAGCAAAACCTTTCGATAAAACTTCAATAAACAAGTTTTTAAATCGAATTTTAGCATAATAAATCCAATGAGAATTTCATCCCCATCCGGTAACTGGTATCCGGTATCGGACAACTACTTT
>JBLNGL010000374.1:0-4225 GCA_050264735.1 Ignavibacteria bacterium
AACAATCAATTACAGCACGATTATTCTTCAGACAGTTCAAAACCTGCGACTGATCTGGCAGTACTATTCGTCATCCCGTCTTTAATCCTGAAAACCACGGAATATTTTCCCGGGGTATAAGTTGAATCAAGTTCAAACTGCGCTTCCAGCTGAGTATCGATCATCTCTTCATTGTTTTTTTTGTCTTCTATCCGGCTAATTAAAGATTTTATTGTATCCCCTTCCGGTGTAACCAGATCGAGATCATAGGAAAGCAGTGCTGTATAGCTTTCGCCTTCTTTTTCCTGCTTAAAACCTTTCACAAATGTAGATGCATTTACTTCCCAGCTGTTCCCCAAATCATAAGCGAAAGCCTCCGGACTGAAGGCATCCATCTTTATTTCTTCATCTCCGGAACAAGAACTGAAAAACAATGCAAAGAAAAACAGGAATAAACCCGGATACTTCATTTTTATAATCTTATTTTGCAGCGACTTTTTCATCGGCATGTTTTGCCTGAAAATCTTTCATAAATTCAGCAAGCTCCTGTGCACCTTTTAACGGAAAAGCATTGTAAATAGAAGCCCTGAGTCCGCCGACAGAGCGGTGTCCTTTCAATCCGTCAAATCCCGCTGCAGTCGCATCGGCAATTAATTTTTTCTCCAGCTCTTCACTGGGCATTCTGAATGTAACATTCATCAGCGAACGGCTGTCCTTTTCGGCATGCCCTTTATAGAAACCGCTGCTTTCATCTATGCATTTATAAAGTACATCAGCTTTCTGCTTGTTGACTTTGTACATTGCATCAAGTCCGCCGTTCTTTTTAAGCCATTTTGCAACCAAATTAATGATATAAATTCCGAATGTATTCGGAGTATTGTAAAGGGATTTATTTTCAATATGAATTTTGTAATTCAGCATTGTATGAAGCTCATCCGAAGCTCTTTCGGCAAGATCTTTCCTGATTATAACGAGTGATACGCCGGAAGGACCCATATTCTTTTGTGCACCGGCATAAATTAATCCGTATTTATTCACATCAATTTTTTTGGAAAGTATATCGGAAGATGCATCGCATACTAAGGGCACATCGCCGGTCTGCGGTTCAGTTTGCCATTCTGTTCCGTAGATTGTGTTGTTCGAGGTGAAATGGACATAATCGGCAGAAGGATCGAGCTTCAATTCATTCTGCATCGGGATGCGTTTAAAATTTTCCGCTTCGGCAGTTGCCGCAACATTTATTGCACCAACCCGTTTTGCTTCTTTCAGTGCTTTCTTCGACCAGCTTCCGGTAATGATATAATCGGCTTTTTTATTGGGCATTAAATTCAGAGGCACCATTGAAAACTGCAGAGAAGCTCCGCCCTGCAGGAATAGAACCGCATAATTATCACTTATATTTAGAAGCGAGCGCAATTCCTGCTCGGCTTCAAGAATTATTTTATCAAATGCTTTTGAACGGTGGCTTATTTCCAGTATAGACATCCCAACCCCGGGAAGCGAAAATAGAAATTCCTGGGCTTCTAAAAGGACTTCTTCCGGAAGAACAGCCGGGCCTGCACTGAAATTATATATTCGATTTGCCATATTCCCTCATATAAGTTATGGTTTTTATTATTGAACTAATTAAAGAAATACATAAAAAGGGTCAGAAGAAATTCAGAGATTGCTTCTTTGTTATATTGCTGTATTGTTAAATTGTTAAACTGTTTAATTGTTTATATCAGATGTACAAGTAATCCGTCTCTAAGCTTCGGCTCGAACCAGGTGGATTTTGGCGGCATAATTTCGCCGGCATCCGAAATCCTCATCAGATCGTTTACGGAAACCGGGTAAAGTGAGAATGCAGCCGCGGCTTTTCCCGAATCAACAATTTTTTCCAGCTCTTGTGTACCTCTGATCCCTCCGATAAAATCGATATTCTTACTCGTACGGATATCCTCAATTCCAAGAACCGCGTTAAGAATGTATTCCTGCAGAATACTTACATCTAGGGTGCCGGATACACTCTTTGATAATGAGCTGCTTTTATTTACCGCATCCTTTGCTTGTATTAAATACCATTCCCCGGCAATATAAACACCAAAACTTAATTTTTCTACCGGTTCTTTAATTTTGCTCTTTTCAATATTAAAATTTTCTTTGAGTTTATCTAAAAATTGCTCTTTGGTCAATCCGTTAAATGAAAATACCACACGGTTGTAGGGGAGTATTTTAAGCTGCTCTGCAGGGAAAAGAACTCCGATAAAATAATTATACTCTTCATCTCCTTTATGCTGAGGATTTTGATCCTTCTTTACTCTCCTCGCCCGGCTTGCGCTGGCTGCCCGGTGATGCCCGTCGGCGATATATAGATTTTTTACTCCGGCAATTTCATTTATTATAGCTTGACTAAATTCCTCAGGAATTATCCAGACTGTATGCTGTATATTATCAACAGCTTTAAAATCATAAAGTGGTTCTGATTTAATAATTTTTTCTACAATATCATTAACTTTTTTAATTCCCCGGTAAGTTAAGAAAACCGGACCCGTTTGAGCTTCAGTAGTTACAATATGATTTGTCCGGTCATCCTCTTTTTCTTTTCTTGTTTTTTCATGCTTTAAGATAACATCGTTGTCATAATCATCAACCGAAAACACTGCGGTAATGCCTGTTTGTGCACGCCCATCCATAATTAATCTGTAAAGATAAAAGTGCGGCTCCTTTTCAACCTTCAAAGGGACTTCTTTCCTAAGCTTTTCCAGGTTTTCTTTTGCTTTTTGATATACTTCTTTTGAATAAGGATTTACTTTTTCGTCCAGTTCGATTTCGGCACGGCCCACTCTTAAAAAACTAACCGGATTATTTTTTGCCAGTGCTTTTGCTTCCTCCCTGTTTACAACATCGTAAGGAACGCTTGCAACAAGATGGGCAGATTCAGCGGAAGGTCTTAAGGCTCTGAATGGTTTAATTACAGCCATAAAAAAAATTCTCTAAAAAGATTAAGTTGCTGCAACAAAAATCCATAAAATATCGACAATAATCCATAGAAAATCATTTTAATAGAGAATATTTATTCAATAAAATTAAATTTTATACGGAAAAAACTTCTGCCTCCATAAATTTTAATTTTTATTAACTATCCTGTTTTTTAGTCCAGAGATATTCGGATGTTTCCCGGAAAATTATGGAGTTTAAGACAATCAGTGAAATTAAATTCGGAATTGCCATTAATCCGTTTGCAATATCGGCTAAAGACCAGACCAGCGGAAGCGCAAGCACTGAACCGATGAACACTGCCGCTACCCAAATCCACCTATACGGTTGAATCACTTTTCCTCCGAAAAGATATTCTGCAGCTTTTTCACCGTAATATGACCAGCCGAGAATTGTGGAAAATACAAATGTCAGAAGGCCGACTGTTAATACAATCGGACCGACCACCGGAATATCGGCAAAAGCAGTTTTTGTCAATGCAGCTCCATGCAGTCCTTTCATCCATTCCCCAGAATTCACAAGAACTAAACCGGTTATTGCACAGACCACGACAGTATCCCAAAATGTTCCCGTTGAAGAGACTAGAGCCTGCCGTACAGGATTTTTTGTCTGTGCTGCTGCTGCAACAATCGGCGCGCTGCCTAATCCGGATTCATTTGAGAAAAGTCCCCTTGCTACTCCGTATCTTATTGCTTCTTTCATTCCGGCACCAAGGAATCCTCCGATTGCTGCCTGACCAGTAAAAGCGGAGTTCAGGATAAGTCCAATTGAATCCGGTATTGAAGCATAATTTATAATTAGAATTATTATACATCCGATTACATAAAATACAGCCATAAAAGGTACGAGCTTTTCGCACCATGCCGCAATTGATTTAATTCCGCCGATTATAACAATTGCAGTAAGTACAGTTAAAATTATCCCGGTGATCCAGTGATCGATATGGAATGTTTCATTAACCATTATGGATATTGAATTCGACTGGACCATATTGCCAATCCCGAAAGCCGCAACGGCGGTAAATGCCGCAAAAATAATTCCCAGCCATTTCTTTTTCATTCCCCGCTCAAGGACGTACATCGGTCCGCCCGCCATTAAGCCCGAAGGAGTAATAATTCTGAATTTTACGGAAAGCAATGCCTCGGAATATTTTGTTGCAATTCCGAAAACACCTGTCAGCCACATCCATAATACCGCACCCGGACCACCGGCAGCAACTGCGGTTGCAACTCCTACAATATTTCCTGTGCCGATTGTTGCGGCAAGT
>JBLNGL010000375.1:0-7020 GCA_050264735.1 Ignavibacteria bacterium
TGAAACAGTAAAAGAAAGGGGCTCAACATTAAGCGTAGGCCAGAAGCAGCTTATTTCATTTGCACGGGCTTTGGCTTACGATCCGAAAATTTTAATACTCGATGAAGCAACCTCAAGTGTAGATACTGAAACTGAAATTTTAATTCAACGGGCTATAGAGAAGCTTCTTGTGGGAAGAACGGCAATTGTTATTGCGCATAGATTATCTACAATTCAGAATGCCGATAAAATAATTGTCATGCACAAAGGCGAAATCAGAGAAATGGGAAATCACCAGGAACTGCTGGCAAAAAGAGGAATTTATTATAAGCTCTATCAGCTTCAGTTTAAAGACCAGGAGATTGTGAAGGCAGGCTGAACACTTTATAAAATTTTAATTTATGTTTAATTCCTGCCAAAAGCAGGAATTAAATAATCCTAAAATATTTAAGGAGGCGCAAAATGCCGCAATTAAAATTTATGACATTGGCCCGCCATATTATTGAAGGAGAAAAATTACATCCCGAAGCTACCGGCGAACTTTCCAAGCTTCTTCACGACCTGTCGCTTGCCGCAAAAGTTATTTCACTTGAAGTAAATAAAGCCGGTCTGGCAGATATACTAGGCTTTACCGGCAGCAGCAACATTCACGGCGACCAGATAAAAAAGCTCGATATGTTTGCTCATGATATGCTTTTCCGGGCACTCGACCACGGAGGTCATTTATGTGTAATGGCTTCCGAAGAGGAAGAAGATATTATCCATATTCCGGATAAATTTAAGATCGGAAAATATGTCCTTCTTTTTGATCCCCTCGACGGATCCTCGAACATTGATGCAAATATCAGCATCGGGACAATTTTTTCAATCTTTAGACGAACCACTTCCGACGGAAAACCCGGTACATTGCATGATTGTCTGCAGCAGGGAATGAACCAGGTAGCTGCCGGTTATATTGTATACGGATCGAGTACAATTTTGATTTATACAGCCGGACATGGTGTTCACGGATTCACGCTGGATCCTTCATTCGGAGAATTCATATTATCACACGAAAATATCCGCTGCCCTGAAAAAGGATCTATTTACAGCATCAATGAAGGAAATTATAAATACTGGCACCCGGGATTAAAAAAATATATTAAATACCTGCAGGAGGAGGATAAATTAACCGGACGCCCTTATTCATCAAGATATATAGGTTCTATGGTTGCAGATATTCACAGGAATTTATTATACGGCGGAATATTTATGTATCCTGCTGATTCAAGACATCCTGATGGAAAATTGCGGTTGATGTATGAATGCAACCCTATGGCTTTTATAGTTGAGGCAGCCGGAGGTTTAGCTGCGGATGGTACAAAAAGGATACTTGAAATATTGCCCGAAAGCCTGCATCAAAAGACTCCGATCTTTATCGGCAGCAAGGATGATGTAAATATGGTAATGGACTTCATTGCAAAGGAAGAAAAAGTGCCGGCTTAATACCTTTAGCAATAAAATGTCTTATCTCATTGATTTTTAAAATAAATAATGGTACATTTGTCCGGTAATAAAAGGACATTTATCCATGGCTCAAAAAAACGGCAGCAGGCTTTCTTCATCAGCCTCATCAATCGGGAAAATAAAAGAATTGAATGAGAGATATGCTCTCACAATAGGTGATATTGCAGCAGTTCTGGATGTAGCACCAAAAACGATAAGCAGGTGGACTAAAACCAGGAAAAGTTCTGAAGTTATATCTGAACAGAAAGCCGACAGTCTTGAAATTTTAGAATCGATATTATTCCTCGGTAAAGAAGTTCTTGGTTCAGAGGATGAATTGAACCATTGGCTTCATAGTCCTGTTTTTGCTCTTGACGGAAACAAACCTGTAGATCTTATCAAAACAGAATCGGGAAGGCGGCGGGTCGAAGAAGTCCTCCATCAAATAGAACACGGAATTTTTTAATTGCTTAAGCTTTACCGCATCTGCAGAAATGTGTATAATCCGACCGACCCTACAGGTGCAAGTCAAACTCCCGGACGCTGGCATATATTAGGTCAAAGTGTTCTTTATTTTTGTTCCTCTCTGGCTATGTGCATCTTGGAGCTAAAAGCCAACTCAATTTCCTTTGCAGCCATGAGATTGGAATATCATTATATACAATTAGAGATTAATAGCGGCAATTTTAAAATTGAAGAAGTGCCGGAAAGTTTTTATTCACAAGATTGGGTTTCCGGGAGAGAGGCAAGTCAGAAATTCGGAGATGATTGGTACAGCTCAAGCAGGTCGCTAATCTTAAAAGTCCGCAGTGCAGTCTTACCCACGGATTCAAATTTTATATTAAATACAACTCTCTTTGACTTTTCCAAATTAAAGATTGAAAAACCGATGAAAATTCCGCTGGATACCAGGATTAACTATGAAAAACTGCTTCCCAGGAATCTTTTCTTATAATAAACACAAGGCATTCAGTTTCATTTTAACTTTATTTTATTCGGCAATAATACCGCATTAGCTGTCTTAGTTGAACAATGGAATTTATTCTCATTGTTTAAGATGCTTTTTTAAGATATCAAAAGAGAAAAAGAATAAGATGTTATCAAAATCAATAATTCTATAGATAGGAATTACTAAATTAAAACTTTGCATTTGATCATCGCATTAGGCATGCTTTAGATCCCGGATGTTTTCAACTCACAACTTTTCGTTGCTTTAGTTTCATTTCCTGCATATAAACCGAATTTATCTTTAAAGGAGTAAAAAATGAGAAGCTTTACCAAAGCAGCTGTATTTATTTTCCTTTTTGCGCATCTTCATTTTTCTCAACCTAATTTAGAGATACCTGATCCCTTTCAAGGAAATTATAACTTGGGAAGCTCCTCTGAAATTGCCCTTTTCTGGCATTACAACAAAAGCGGCGACTCAACAGTAAACTATCAGATTATCGATTACTATGGCGCATCCGGTCAATATTTTCTTGATTCTTCGGCGAAAGGGACATATTCAGGTAATTTAGGCACCGGTTATAATAATGGTTTAGCCCATTTTTATTTTGATGCGGTAACGGGCGATTTTAACGGTGACGATCTGGATGAAATAGCTTCCGCATGGGAGACAACCAATAATTCAATCAATATAGTTATCCCTAAAATAGATAAAGGATCTTTAAGCTGGGATGAGGAAAATGTTTTAAAACTAACGAATGTTCTTTATCCAAGCCCGAATTCTAATTCAATTCGGTTCAGACTAATAAAGGGGTTCTTTGACAGCGATCCCGAACCTGAATTTGTTTTGGCATTCTGGAACTCCAGCGGAAATATCGAAATAAGAATTTTTAACGTAAATAGACTTACTATAATGCCTGAAGAAAAAGCTATGATAGATGATGAGTATATGGATCCATCGATAAATAATTCTGGGATTTATGATATAGCCGCAGGAGATTTTGACGGAGACTTAAAGGATGAGATAGTTTTGGCTGCTTATAATGATCAGAGCCAGTACGGCTGGTCCATATATACAAAAGTTTATGATTATATAGAAAACGGCGGCAGTTTTTCATTCGTACCAAAAGCAAGAAAAGATAATTTTTATACAAGGAGCGATTTTTTCGATCCTGATCATAGAGTAAATAATTTAGCAGTTGCCGCAGGTGATTTTAAAAATAATACTCTGGATCAATTTGTTGTTGATTTTGTTCTTTACAGAAATGATTCCGAAACATATAATAAAATGCTCCCTGCATCTGTATCAAAGAACCTGGATACCATTAATGTGAATCTGAATAATCTTGAAGATATATTTCAGACACTTGGGGAATCTAACATTGGAATAGGTGTTATTACAGGGGATATAAATAATGACGGCAGAGATGAAATAGTGATAGATGGGGATGGCAGGATCAGAATATATGATATTGACAGCTCCCTGCAGTTATCAGGGTATGTCAGCAATTTCAGCGGTACGGAATCCGGCAGCAGGAGGAGAATGATACTGGCTGACCTTGATGCCGGTACTTCCGATTCTGTTTGGAATCCTGAAATTATTGTTTCTTCAACAACCGAATATCAGCCGGATAATTTTCCTCACTATGAGACTCTGGAATTGAATGTTTTTGAGCCGGTCATTGATCCTTCCGGCGATATAATTTCACTTCAAGGACGGGCATCCTTAAAGGTTGATTCCGTGCTTGAAGGTACTTCTTATTACTGGGCAGTTACAGCTGGAGATTTTGATGGCGGCGGTATAAGATTAGGAACGCCTAATTATTACAGAGCAACTGATATAGTTCTGCCGCTGGTTATTCTGAATGCACCGCCTACTCATTTCGATGTTATTGATGATGTTTCCTACGATATTAACAAGAGCTATAACGGACAAAATAGTGATTTTTTCTCCAGATATTTTACCTCATCTGAAACTGAAATTGAGGTAGAAACCCAAATTAACAGTGATTGGATACTGGGTGGGAGTGTATCCGGAGGATTCACTATACCGGGATTGGAAGTAGGCGTTAAAGCAAAAATTGAGGGTGAATATGGGCAGGGATTTTCAAAAAAGGAATCCAGCAAAAATATTTACAAGGTAAACCAGAATATTACTGCTGCAAATGATGATTATGTTTATGCTACTATAGTCAATTATGATATTTGGGAATACCCCATTTTCGCAAATGATACAATCCAGGGATATACACTAGTGCTTTCTCCGGGTTTAAAACAAAGATCATGGTTCCCGAGTAAAAGTCCGCAGGCTGAAGAATATATACCTGATCATGAAGTAGGCAATATTTTGTCCTATAGACAGGTATCGTCTCCTGAACAGAATTCAGCTTATGATGTTGGGGTAAAATGGAATACTTCGGATGAATTTACACTTGGAGCAAGTTCTAGTTTTACATGGACGCTGGAGAATGAAAATTCTACTCAAACAACGATCGTTAATAAAGAACATTGGTCGATAGGCGCATCGCTGGATTTTAATATTCCTGTCAAGTACATTCCAAATTTTGAGCTCCATGGTAAATATTCACAAGAAACTGTGTCTACAAGAAGTAACAAAGTAACCTACAGTAAAGGACTGGAAGTTAATCTTTCCTCAATCGATTTAGGTATTGGAGAAACTTATTACTCGGTAATTCCTTATTCATATTGGTCAAAGAACGGCGCACTTGTACTTGATTATGCTGTCAATCCTAGTGCAGCTCCTCCCAATGTTCCCCAGACATGGTTTCAGGAAAACTACAGCAGTAAACCAGATCCGGCTTTAATTCTGCCGTGGAGATTAGATCCTGAAAAAGGTTTCAATATCCAGGAAGATAAGCGCTTTCAAACCAAGGAAATAATTTTTAATCCTGATGAGCCAAAACATGGAGAGATTATAAATATTCAGGCGAGAATACATAATTACAGCTTTCTGAATACGTCAGGGCCGGTTAATGCAAGATTTTACTTAGGCGATCCGGATAACGGAGGAACTCTGATTGAAAGTACAGATGGAAAAACAATTTTCAGCACAGATGATTTTATTGCTGCAAGGGAAAGTAAAATAATACACTTTGATTGGACTCTTCCTGAGAGTACTCCCTACTTTCCTAGAATTTATGCAGTGCTGGATCCTGATAATGCAATTGACGAGATACATGAAACGAATAACAAAGGATGGAAAGTCTTAAACTATAAAGAAGGTACGACTGGAGTCGAAAATGAAGACGCTCTGCTCAATTCATTTGAGCTGAAACAAAATTACCCTAATCCATTTAATCCTAGTACAACAATTGAATATGTAATTCCAAGAGCCGGGCATGTTTCCTTAAAAGTTTATGATATGCTTGGAAGTGAAGTTGCAACTCTTATAAACGAAGAAGTCAAGCCGGGGAGATACAGCATAAATTTTAATGCGGGAAATCTTGCCAGCGGAGTATATTTTTATAGATTGGAAAGCGGAAATTTCGCTTCTGTCCAAAAGCTTATTCTGCTGAAATAGGAAGATGACTTTTCGCCGAATAGGAGCAAATTATGTTTTCAGCTGTAAAAGATATTAGGGTTTATTTTTAACCGCTTCCAATTCTTTTGTAATTTTTTTGGTTAGTTCTTCAAGGGAAATCCCAACTACTTTTACCTTAGAAGACTTCAATAGAATAGACGGGGGATCTCCTTCTCCGGATACAAATTTATACAATGAAAAACCCAGGCGGTTTCGATCATTTGGAATCGGAATAAACTCACTAAGATTGTCCACAATCTTATATACTTTTTTTTCAAGCGAATTCTCCGGGAAATGCTTGGTAACCGGTGGAGGCAATGTACTCATAGTTTTACCTATTTTTTAAGTGTCCTAAAATAAAGTTGCCCGATCTCAAGTGCAATTCATAATTTGTCGGCTAAACAATAGAACCGCATCCGCAAATTGAGTAATTTTCGTTTATAATTTTTAATAATACTGCATAATCGTTTGGATTTATCTAAAGTACATAAGTTATTGATTATTAGGTTGAGTTCCCTGGGAGATATTCTTCTTTCCACTCCGGTAATACGCGCATTAAAAAATAATTACCCCGAAATTCAAATAGACTTCCTCTGTAAAAGAGGTTATAAAGATGTTATAATTAATAATCCTTATGTTACTAATATTTTTACTTTTGAAAAAAAAGGAGAGAAGAGAAAGAAACTGATAGAAAATTTATTAAGGGAAGAATATGATCTGATAGCAGACCTGCAGAATAACCTCCGTTCCCGTGCTGTATGCTTAAAGCTCCCTTCTGAAAAAATCAGATTCAGGAAAAAAAACCTTTTAAAATTCCTCCTAGTTAAATTTAAAATCAACCGGCTGAAAGATGCTCCTCAAATGCCTGAAAGATATGCCGGGATCTTCGATAATTTATTGCTTGATGAAAAGGGCTTAGATTTAATCACCGAGAATAAATCTTTGCTGGAAACCGATGAAAAGTATATCGGTATTGCGCCAGGTTCCAAGCATTTCACCAAGATGTGGCCGAAACAGAACTATATAGAACTGGGTAAATTATTAAATTCCGAAGGCTATAAAGTAGTCGT
>JBLNGL010000376.1:0-3672 GCA_050264735.1 Ignavibacteria bacterium
TCCCTGAGGAAATAAACTTGAAATACCGATCAAAGAAACGAAAATAATAAGAAAGAATTTTGTAAAAATATTCATACTGCTACCCTGGATTTTTTTTGTTGATTTTCAGATTGGAAAAAAAAGATATGAAATGATGATACTGTAAAGTTTGTTCCCATTACTTACCTTGGAAAAGTCTAAAAAAAATTATTGTTCAGTTAACCAAATTGAATCGTTTCAATTTTAACTAAAACTTTTTAATTTAGCAAGAGAGAAAATAAAAGAAAAGAAAAAAAGTTTAAACACCATTATACGACTAAAATTAACCATCTTACGCAAACCTTAACTACATATTTAAAACGATCTAATGAAGACTATACCTAAAGTAATTTTAATAATTGAAACATCCAGGGCATTTGGACGGGGATTACTTTTAGGCATAACTAAATATGCACGCCTTCATGGACCATGGACATTTTATTTGGAACCGGAAGGATTGAAGTCTAGTTCCCCAAAGCTTAAGGATTGGCACTCAGATGGTATTATAACCAGAAATTCAAATATACTGGAACAATTGCTTAAACTTAATATTCCGACAATTATTGTTCCCCACGATCCGAAGAACTTTCCGAATCTGCCTGCGGTAAAAACCGACGGAGAGAATATTAGCAAGATGGCAGCAGAGCATTTATACAATAAAGGATTAAAAAATTTTGCGTTCTGCGGCTATCATGATATTCCCTGGTCTATTGAAAGAAAAAAATATTTTGATAAGTTTTTTAGTAAAAAAGGATTTTCGGTACATTCTTTTATTACTAATCCATCAAAACGGAAATGGGAGAAGGAACAAAAATTAATGACAGAATGGTTAAAAACTCTCCCTAAACCTGTCGGAATTATGGCATGCAACGACGACAAGGGACGGCACGTGATTGAAGCCTGCAAAATAGCAGAACTTCGAATACCGGATGATATTGCGGTAATAGGTGTTGATAATGATGATTTAATATGCGATTTATGTGATCCTCCTTTATCAAGTGTTGCCTTGAATGTAGAAAAAGCCGGTTATGAAGCTGCTGAATTATTGGATAAACTGATGAATAGAAATATAAAGACAAAAGATCGGACAACCATTATTGTTAAACCAACTCATGTAAGAACTAGATATTCTACTGATATTATTTCGACTGAAGATGCTGAACTCGGGAAGGCAATCAGTTATATAAGGGAGAACTTCCGGAAAAGCATTTATGTTGCGGATGTTGTTAAGGCAACTGCTCTTTCACGACGAACTCTTGAGCAGCGGTTCAAGCAAAAATTAAATCGATCCATAAATTCTGAAATTACTCGATTAAGAATTGAATATATCTGCAGCTTATTGCTGGAAACAGATTTAAGCATTTCCGATATCGCTTACGGACTTGATTTCAGCAGCCTGGAGCATATCTCAAGATATTTTCATAAGGAAACCGGGAAAAGTCTTAGAGAATTTAGAAAGCTCAAAGTATCAGCGAAATAATTTTATCGATCATCCCGGCAACTCAGGAATGGGAAATGTAAAGTGGAAGAGTTGAGCTGGCGAAGGGACTTGAACCCCCAACCTATTGATTACAAATCAATTGCTCTACCATTGAGCTACGCCAGCTTAAATTTCAATTTTGGCTTTCAAAACTAATAGTATTTATGCTCCCTTTCAATACGCTTTCCTTAAGCATCAGCTAAAATTTCACTAAATTGATTTAAAATTCTTTATATTTTATAATTTTATTATCGAAAACATTTAAGATATTATTATGGTTCCCAAACAGATAAAAATTAAAAAAGAAAACCTTTTCATTAAATGGGATGATGAATCGGAAAGCTTGATTAATTTGAAATATATCCGTGATGAATGCCCATGCGCAAGCTGTAAGGGGGAGACCATCTTATTAAAAACTTATAAACCGGTTAAACCATCTATTGCAACTCCGGAGATATATCTGGTAAAAGATATCCAAATGGTGGGAGAATATGCAATTCAGATTACTTGGAAAGATAATCACAATACCGGGATTTACACCTGGGAATATTTAAGAAAGCTGGATGAAGAACAATCGGGCGGGATTAAACAAAATTATTCCTCATTGCTCTGAATGATATGCTTACAAAAAAAGAATTGAATTACTATTCATCTCTTCTTAAAAAGAAATACCGTTCCGAAGAGAAAAAATTTTTAGCTGAAGGGAAAAAGATTGTGGAAGAAGGGATTACAAATCCATTCTGGATAAAAAACCTGGAAATTGTTTTTGCAACAAATGAATTCCTGGAAAAAGAAAATGACTGGATCAGGTTAATTCTAAATAAGAAAGTAAACACGAGTAAAATCAGGATAATTAAAAATTCAGAACTAAAAAAACTTTCGGATACCTTAAATCCTCAGGGTATAACTGCGGTATTCAACATGGCTTCTGCCGAACCGGCTGATTCGGAAAATGAGCTGGTCTGCCTGGAAAATATTTCTGATCCCGGAAATGTCGGAACAATTATAAGGAACTGCGACTGGTTCGGAATAAATGAAGTTATCCTTGGAGAAGGATGCGCAGATATTTATAATCCTAAAACTATACGTGCAAGCGCCGGTTCAATATTCCACTTAAAATTTTACCATGAGGCAAATCTTATAAAATTTCTCTTAAGCCTGAAGAGTTCAGGTTACAAGATTATCACTGCAGATCTCAATGGAAAAAATATTTATTCTTTTCCGCGTCCGGAAAAATTTGCCCTTATATTTTCAAATGAAGCAAACGGCCCGTCAAACGAAATATTAGGGATTAGTGACGAAATTATAGCAGTGCCGAAAAAGGGCAATGCCGAATCGCTTAATGTATCAAGCGCATCCGCAGTTATTTTAAGCGAGCTTTTAAAAAGCAGGAATTAAAATCTGCTTATCTTAACAAGATCATTTTTTTAACCGAAGTAAAATCAGCGGCAGATAAACGGTAAAAATATGTACCGGAGCTTACCTGTATGCCCGAATTGTTTTCTCCGTTCCAGTTTACCGAATAAAACCCTGCCGTCATATTTTCATTCAAAAGTGTTTTGACTTCATTTCCGAGCTCATCAAAAATCTTAAGCTCCACATCGGCTGAATTTTTTATTTGGAAACTAATTTGTGTTGAAGGATTAAAAGGATTCGGATAGTTTTGATTTAATGAAAACTCGTTGGGGGAATGTACAACAAAGACGGTGCTGCTGTAGCTGAATTCACCGTTCAAATCTATCTGCTTCAATCTGTAAGAAATTTCAGTTAATGAAATTTTATTAATATTATCTATAAAAGAGTATGCATGTTTTTCAGCGGAAGTACCATTGCCTTCCTTAAAACCCACAGCATGCCACAGCCCGGAAGCAGTTCTATTTGTAATCTTCCGTTCAATTTCAAAACCCCTGTTATTATTTTCCGATGCAGTTTCCCAATTTAGCAATACATTGCCGTCAATTAGAGCAGCAGTAAAACTTGTAAGCTCAACCGGCAAAGGTTGAGGGGCTGCAGTTATATTATCAATGCCTAATTGTGCAACTATAGGATCTCCCTGGTAGCCTCCCGTTGCACTATGCAATATCCGGAGTTGAGTAACGTTATTTAAGGTATTGTTAACGTTGTTCCCGCCAGTCAAATCCATTGTTTGAATAGAAAAATTTGCAGTTACCCAC
>JBLNGL010000377.1:0-4688 GCA_050264735.1 Ignavibacteria bacterium
CCTGGCAAATTGATCTGGCAGCCGGAGGTGAAAAAAATATTTCCTACCAGTACCAGGTTTATATACGGCAGTAATCAGGAGAAAGATTAAGAGAAAGAGATCCGGCTTTCCCTTATTTTACATAAGATAATAAAATACTAAAGAAAAAATTTTTGATTAATATTTTTCCAGAAATTTAATTGCAATAATGATTTTTATGGCAGGAATTTAATAACCTCCTGTGAATCTCTTTCTCTTACTCTTATCCCTCTCTCAGCTGAATTTGAATCCCCTCAAAAACTCTTCGGCATTTAACCGTTTTTTCCCCTCAAGCTGAAGATCAAGGATTTCCAGCTGGTTCTCTCCGCATTCAATCAGCAGATTTGATTTGGAAATGATAAACTTACCGGGAGTAGTGTTTATTTTAATTTCAACTCTTGTTTTAAATATTTTTACTTTTTTATCATCATAAAAGAAATAGGCGGCAGGAACCGGTGATAATCCGCGGACCAGATTATGAATCTCTTCAGCCGGTTTTGTCCAATCTATCTTCCCTGTCTCCGGTTTTATTTTTGGAGCCGGAGTTGCTCTAGAATTATCCTGCTGAATTAATCTGAAATCGTCCGACTCTATTAGATCTACTGTCTCTAAGACAGCCTGGGCACCGAGCTCGCTTAATTTATCATGCATTGTTCCGAAATCATCATCATCTTCAATTTCAATTTTCTTCTGAAGATAGAGCCCTCCCGTATCAACCTTTTCTTCGAGCGCAAAAGTAGTAACGCCGGTTTCATTTTCCCCATTAATCAATGCCCATTGAATCGGGGCTGCACCGCGGTATTTAGGAAGCAAGGAGGCATGAAGATTAAATGAACCTTTTGGCGGAATTGTAAAGACTTCTTTTGGCAGTATTTTAAAAGCAACAATTACAAAAAGATCGGCTTGAAATGATTTTAATTTATTTATAAAACTTAAATCTCTTAAATTTTCCTGCTGAATGAGAGGTATTTTATTCTGAAGCGCGGCTTCTTTCACAGGCGTGTACGAAATTTTCTGCCCCCTCCCCCTTTCCTTATCAGCACCTGTAACTGCAGCAAGGACCTGGTGTCCGCTCCCGATTAAAGTTAATAAAGAAGGAACCGCAAAATCGGGAGTCCCCATAAAAATTAATTTCATTTCAACTGGTAGTCTTTATTTTCGGTGATTGGATAATCAACTTCAATCTCCCGTTCTTTAATTTTCTTTAAGATTTCCTGTGCTTTCTTTTTTTCATCTTCATTGAGATAATCAACAATCAGAATTCCCTGAAGATGATCGTACTCATGCTGAATTGCCCTAGCCAATATCTCAAAAGCTTCGATCGTATGTTGTTTAAGATCATAATCCTGGTAAGTGATTTTTACAGACTGCGGTCTTTCAATTTTTCCTCTCACATCCGGAATGCTGAGGCATCCTTCTTCAACAACGGATTTTTCTTTTGAGCGTTCAATAATTTTTGGATTTATAAAAACCATCGGTTTTACATCCTCATGCCCTTCAACTCCTGATATATCGATAACAAAAATTGATTTATTCACACCGACCTGGTTTGCTGCCAATCCGACTCCGTTTGCATTGTGCATAGTTTCAAACATATCCTTTATCAGCTTGATATCTTCATTACTGACTTCTTTAACCAAACCGGTTTTCTTCCTTAATATTTTGTCACCGTACATGGTTATAGGTAAATATGCCATCTTATCTCCGTATTAATACACAAAGTATTTAATATTTGTCCAAAAGATAATTAAAAGGAAAGGAAGAAAAAATCCATTAAACCAGCAGTTTACCGGATTGCATGATGATTTTATCATCAAGATAGACGGTTGGTTTCTTTATCACACCATCAAGATGTATCGGTACATTAATAGTTCCTCCCATAGATACATTATTTCCAAGGGCGATATGGACGGTTCCCAGCACTTTTTCATCTTCCAGAAGTACACCGCTGAGCTTTGCACTGTCATTTGTACCAATCCCGAATTCTGCGATGTTCCTTGCTTCTTTCCCTTCTTTATCAAGCATTGCACTTAATTTTCGGGCAAGCGTTCCGCCTGTAATTTTGGAAGCATAACCGTTTTGGACTTCAATTTTAATATTGGTATTTTTTATTAAACCAAGTCCTGCCATTGAGCCATCAACTGTAAAAACTCCGTTTGCAGTACCTTCTAGAGGTGCAAGAAAGGCTTCGCCGGTGGGCAGATTTCCCCATTCGCTTCTATTATGAAATAATCCTTTGCTTGCATATGCAGATCTTCCTGTAATCTCAAAAGATATATCTGTTCCTGCAGGTGCTGTAACATGAATAAAATGACCTCGTTCTAAAATTTCTTTTAATTTTATAGTAAGCTTTGCAATTTTATTGTAGTCTGCATTCATCCCCCGGATCATTACTTCTTTTGTAATTCCGGGGAAAGTTGCAACCCTTGTTCCTGCGGCGGAGGCTTCTCTTCTTGCATTTGTATGAGTTAAAGATTTTGAAGTTGGACAAAAAACCAGATCGAATTTTTTCATCAGCTCTGCAACTTCCGCAGGAGGCTCTTCTCCATTGGTTTTCCCTGATTTCATTTCCACAAATAATGATTTAAAACCGAGTCTGACTGCATTCTCATAAATTGAATAACCTATTTCCCTTTTTACCTCATCTGTAATAACAAGAACTTTTTCATCCTTCTTAGTCCCCATGCAGACTTTAATTGCGGTTTGAGAGGCTTTATCTAATTTAGATAGTTTCATAAATGTTTAATCATTTTAAAAAAAGAAAAGAATTTATAAAGGAAATCCGATGTTAAGCTGAATGACGGCATTAAAGCCGCCGGTTTCAATGAAATTCTTCATCCTTCCGCTGTTTAGATCTTCGTTTACGGTAAGATAAGTACCGTCATCTTTTTTCATTTCATCAATAGAGATAACGGTATATGCAGCCAATCCTTCCAGTGTAATATATTCATCCACTAATGCAAAGATAAATCCTGTTCCGACTGTGTAGCCCAGTTCAGAACCGCTTTTATACTTCTCGACTTCTGTTCTTGCACCGGGGAAATTTTCGGTATTTATAAAAGTAGCCGAATTGAAAAGAACTGCAGCATCAATAACTTTCCAGCTTACCATTGAAGTAATTGAAGTGCCCAGATCCAGCCCGAGTCCCCAATTTTTTAATTCAACCTTGAAAGAAGTATTTAAAATACCATCGGTCATAGTCTCCGAAGCATCATGTTTTTCAGATAAAAACTGGTAGAATCCCTTTGCAGTTAAAATGAACCCTTTAAAATTTGCACGGAAGAAGTTTAAACCGACTCTATAGCCCTGAGTTTTTCCGAAATTCTGCATTTCTGATAATGAAGAATCAGATCTAAGTTCATTGTAAACATTAATGTAATTATTTAATCCGGTAGGTTTATACTCCTGGTAGCTGTATCCTCCATATCCTCCGGCAAATCCGAGGCATCCGAATCCGAAAGTTTGACCTAATATTGCCTGGGAAGGGAATAAAAAAAGTCCAAAAAGGAGATATTTTATAGTCTTAAACATTTCCTAAAAGATAATAATAATAAGAATTAAAATTAATTGCTATAAACCTGATTCTTAAATATTCTAAAAAGATTTATTTCTTTCTTCTTACTCCTTAACTGCTGCACTTGTTTCTTGTTTGCTCCCTGCAGGCAGCTCCAAGCCGTATCCTTTGGGTCCGGTTTCGGTTTTTCTTAACATAAAAGAGAAAAACAGCCCCAAAAATCCCAATGTAGAAAATATCCACATACCAAGATTATAGCCATCAGGATTTGCCGAGCTTGCACCGGATAGATCATTCGCAAAACCAATGACCAGATTAAAGCCAAACAGCCCGATATTCTGAATCATTGTCATTAAGCCATAAGCGGTACCAAGCTTTTTCCCTTCAACAACATATGCAACCGAGGGCCACATTACTGCAGGAATGAGGGAAAAAGCTATACCCATCATACTTACCGGAACCAGGAGGTATTTCGGTATTGCAGCATGGATATCAAAGAAATCAAAATTTAAATTGATAAAGCTGTCGTGTGAAAGGATTTCCGGGCGCCCCACTTTGTAAGCCATCATTAAGTAAACTGGAATAATCAGGAGAGAGCCGAACATCATCAGCAGGGAGCGTTTTCCGATTCTGTCCGCCAGCAATCCGAATAATGGAGTAAAAATCATTGCACTCAGGGTTAAAATGCTTGAAAGGTTTCCGCCAACTTCCCTTGTTGTTCCATGTGCTTCCTGAAAAAATTTAATTGCAAAAGTTTGAAAAGGGAACATTGCCGAGTAGAATGTAACACAAAGAAAAGTAATAAACCAAAACGATGCAGAGAATTTAAAAATATCTTTAAAAATAATTTTATCCTGTTTTCCTTCCCGGGAAACCAATAAATTTTTAGCGGCATATGCATCCATTAAATAATATATAATAATGCAGACCACCGAGAAGATTCCCGCTCCAACTGTAATCCAAAGCGGACTTTGCCAATCGCTGTACAATTCTTTTCCCCAGGTCGGGGAATTCAAAGCTAAAAAAGATCCAAGTCTTGCAACCGTTAAATTTAATCCGAAAGCAAATGAAAGCTCTTTTCCTTTAAACCATCTTGCTATAATAGTTGTTATGGCAACAATCATCGATTCTGCTCCCAAACCAAATATTAATCTCC
>JBLNGL010000378.1:0-3749 GCA_050264735.1 Ignavibacteria bacterium
GGAAGCTGTTTTTGATTTAGTTCGGGATAATCCAGTGTATAATGGAGTCCTCTGCTTTCATGCCTCATTTGAGAGGATTTTATAATTGTATGTGCACAAGTAATAATATTTCTAAGCTCAAGAATTGATTCGAAGATCTTTGTTTTTTTGTACAGTTCTTCGGTTTCCATATAGAGGTTATGTATTCTTCTCCTTGCTCTTTCAAGCCTGTCATTTGAGCGGACAATACCTACGTAATCCCACATAATCTGCTTAACTTCTTTTATGCTGTGAGTAATAAGAATCTTTTGGTCTGCAGATAAAGTTCCCGAATCATCCCATTCGGGAATCTCAGGAATTTTAGATGAATAATTTTTTAAGAAGTTTTCAATACTTTTGGATGCACGTTCCGAAAAAACAACAGCTTCCAGCAATGAATTGCTTGCAAGCCTGTTGGCGCCGTGCACTCCAGTCATCGAAACTTCACCGCAGGCATATAATCCGTTTAAAGAAGCCCTTCCCCATTCATCAACCATTACCCCTCCGCATGCATAATGAGCGGCAGGTACAACCGGAATGTATTCCTTGGTAATGTCAATTCCGGAATTCAGACATGCATTATAAATATTGGGAAAATGATCTATTGTTTCAGACGAATTTTTATGAGTCACATCAAGATATACACATTCATCTCCTCTTTTTTTAAGCTCGTTGTCGATTGCTCTTGCAACAATGTCTCTGGGAGCCAGCTCTTTTCTTTGATCATACCTTTCCATAAATGCTTCACCGTCTTTTGCCCGGAGAATTCCGCCGAACCCTCTGACCGCTTCGGAAATTAAAAAAGCAGACCCCTGGGAACCGTTTTTATCGGGCATGTATAATGAAGTCGGGTGAAATTGAATAAATTCCATATTAGCCAGCTTTGCCCCGGCTCTATACGCCATTGCAAAGCCGTCTCCGGTTGCAATTAATGGATTAGTCGTATGCTGGTACACCTGACCAAGCCCGCCCGTAGCCAGCATAGTAGCCCTTGAAGAAATTTTTAAAACTTCATTTGATGACCCGGTAAGGATATAAGCACCCCAGCAATTCCGGTTATTTAGCGGTGCATTTTTAAGCTGATGGACATGATGTTCGGTGATTAAATCAATGGCAACTGCGTTTTCAATAATTCTGATCCTGCTTATTTCCGATGCTCGGTGAATTAAAGCTCTTTCAACTTCTCTTCCGGTAAGATCTTTTGCGTGAACAATCCGCGGCATGGAATGACCGCCCTCCCTTAAAAGATCCAGCTTCCCATGTTTTAACGTAAACTGAGTTCCGATTTCAATTAATTCATTAATCCTGTCGGGTCCCTCTTTTACCAGTATCTCTACAGTTCTCGGATTGCATAAACCTGCGCCCGCCGTCAATGTATCTGTAATGTGTTTTTCAAAAGAATCATTCGGATCAATTACGGATGCAATTCCGCCTTGCGCGTAGTTGGTATTCGATTCGGCTTTATCTTTTTTAGTTACGACAATTACATCGGCAAATTCTGCAATCTTAATTGCAGCAAAAAGGCCCGCAATTCCGCTGCCTATAATTAAAACATCTGTTTTTAATGCCATGAAGAAAAATTAATCTTAAACTTAGAGCTTTCATAATAATTAAAAAGCTGTACTAGGGATTAGTCGGAACCCTACAAGCAAAACTATTCACCTGGAAAAGAAGTAGAAAAAGGAAAATATTGCTGCCGTTATAATAACGGATCCTGCAATAGAAATGAAAAAGTTTTTAAACTGAGTATAAATTGCGGATGCACTCAAAAACATTCCCCATAGGATAATTAATAGTTCAATAACCAGCAATGTATATGCAATAGCCGGTTTTAGAATAAAGGGAGAAGGATTTGTTGAAAAAAGATAACCTCCGAAAATTATTACTTCGAGCGGGAATAAAATTATGAATGCGAATACATGCGGCACTAATGAATAAATTAAAATAGAAAAATTATCCATTAACCTAGTCTGGATTCCTGTAAATCTGCTCAAATTGAATAATAAAAGTGAGAAGATGAACATTAATAAAGTTAAAAGGATTGAGACACTGATGAAAGCCGGAAGAAAACTAATAAAAGAACTCCCTGATTTAAGAACAGAAAAGAAGATGAGATCAACTGCAAATTTTCCGGATGCAAGAAGAAGAACCAAGATGGTAAAGTTTTTGTGCTCCGCGTAGATAATGGTTTGAAAACCTTTTACGGGACTCTCTATTAAGAGGGATAATATTCTCCACAAATCAATGTTGAAAATTCTTTCACGGAGAAAGGATTTGCAGTTTTTACAGATCAGCTGATAGAAAGGATTTTCGGTTTGACAGTTTTTGCAGATTACAATGTTTGTCATTAGAATATTCTACGGCAAAAAATTTTAAAATTTTATTTTTAATCCTAGCATGTACTGACTACCCCCCGGATTTTCCTCAACCGTAAAATCGAAAAGCTGTGCATCAACATAGGCATCTATCAAGTTCAACAGGTAAAGAAGGCCGAGATAAATTGCAAACATGTCTCTTTCATCTCTGTTTAACTCCCTGAGTTCTCTATAATCATCATTGTTAGTCTGCTGATATAAATCCTTGTACCTTTGATAATAATCATTATAAAAATTCCATCCATATATGAACCATGCGGCAGCGCCCCAGATTATCGGAGCCTTAATATAAGATTCATTATAAATTTGTCCCCATCCTGGAATAACCGCACTTCTAAGAAGGGCTCCCCAGGGAGATTTATTCATCACAAATACTGAATCGCCTCCTGATTCTTGCTGCGGGAATTCAACCGAGTGAATTAATACAACAAAAGTCAGGACTTTAATGATATGATTTATTGATAACTTCAAATAAGTCCAGAAGTCTTTCTAGTTCATCATTAGAATAAAACTCAATAACAATTTCGCCGGTTCCGTCCTGTTTCTGTCTGCATACTGCTTTTGTGCCGAATGTCCGCCTTAATTTGTCCTCAATATCTTTCAGGCTTGAAGAAAACTGGGAAATATTATCTGCAGAAAAAGTATATGTACGCTTTCCCGGAGAGCTTCCGGTTAACAGCTTTTTCACCATCTGCTCAACTTTTCTTACAGAAACATTCCCTTCTTTAATTTTCTTCAAGATATCCAGCTGCATTTCTTCTGTAGGAAGATTAATTAAAGCCCTCGCATGGCCGGAAGTTATCTCCTCATTTATCAAAGAATCCTGGACGTCCTTAGGCAGCTTTAGCAGTCTTATCGAGTTGGCTACAGTTGTTCTGTCCTTACCTACTGTTTCGGCAATTTGTTCCTGGGTAAGACGGCATTCATCCATTAAACGTTTATATGCCATTCCGATTTCTATAGGATTTAACTTTTCTCTTTGGATATTTTCGATAAGAGCCATGGCAAGCATGGTTTCATCCGAATCCACTTTAATGATGTAAGCCGGGATTTCTTTGTATCCGATTTCTTTGCAGGCTTTTAGTCTTCTTTCTCCCGAGATAAGCTGGTACTTGTTGTGATCGAGCCTGCGGACAGTAATTGGCTGAATCAATCCGTTTGATAAAATTGATTTCTTTAATTCCTCAAACGCTTCAGGAACAAAATGGATTCTCGGCTGAAAAGGATTAGGCGTGATTAAATCCACCGGAATTTTGGCTAGTATGTCGTACTGCTTTCCCTCGTCCCGCTTCAATTCAGAATAATCCATTGAGCGGTTCTCAATGGCAGAATAAGAGTGCTGTTTAATTAATGCAT
>JBLNGL010000379.1:0-5406 GCA_050264735.1 Ignavibacteria bacterium
CCTGGGATTTCGAAACGGTCCAGCAGCTTGTAAAGATCATCTATTTCGTCCCGCGATCCTTTGTCCGAATCGATCCTGAATGTAAAAACAGAAGGAACGTTACGGGGGAAAAACCAGGTATGAATAAATGGAATGCCGCGCCTGTGATGAAGAAATTCCAGCACAGAAAAAAGAAATCTCCTTATTGAACCTAATGACTGCAGCCTTACCACCTCATTTGGAAGCCGCTCCGAACGAAAATAAAAATTTTTTCTTTTATGATTAATTTTTGTAATAACCTCGTTTACAGGAAAAGGTATATGAGCAATTGTTCCGCAGCCTTCTCTTTCTAATGTGGTAACGGGTTCATATTTATTAATGATGGATGAATTAAATATATCAAGCAGGTCAAATGTATTGAATTGTTCTCCACCGGCAGCTAATGAATTGATTTTCTTCCTGGAAAGATTACTCTTTATAAAACTTCTTCCGCTCTCAAATTGAGTTAAGATTGAACCGCCGTCTAAAAGGTATCTGTCAAGTATTTCTTTTTCATTCTCATCCGGCACTTTGTTGGCGATGATGACACTAAACGACGAAGATGAAATATCGGAAGTATTATCTATCGTCTCCCATGGCGTACCGATTTGGTCGAGGACAATTTTCCAGCCAGGTTCATATTTAAGCAAACCGGTTATAAGATTTATTTGCGTGCCGCTCATTTGTCAAAAGATTCAATGATTGAATTCAGTTGTTTTTCTCTCATCTCTTTTAAGAACATTTTGCTGATTCTTTGCCGTGCAGGCTTTCCGTTTCCCTCTTTAAATACCTGAATAATTGCAGTGCATCCCTCTTCAACATTACCGTATTCAATTAATTTGCCTGTATTTCCGATGGCTGTCGGAATTCCGCCTATGCGGGTTCCTACCGGGCAGCATTCACACAGCATGGCCTCGCACAATGCATTCGGCAAACCTTCTCTGTAAGAAGGCTGAAAATATATTTTTGATTTTTGATATTCAATCAGAAGTTCCCCCTGGGGTAAAAAGGGAATAAACTTCAAATTTTGCGGAGCTTTTAAATTGGCTGTAAGATGCTCAGCAACGCCTACAACTGTATACTGAATATCCTTTGTTTCTTCCGCAATTTGGATAAGGAAATCAATTCCTTTAATTTTTATGCGTACCGCATCGGGACAATTTGCGACTGTCAGAACCCGGCTGTATTTCTCTCCGTAAGGTTTCCAATATTCCGGATCAAAACCCGTCGGAATTATTTTTATATTTCTGCCGTCATACATGCATAATTTCATCGCATCTTTTTTTAGAGTTTCATCAACTGCCAAAACTTGGGTCGAGTGTGTAATTGCATACTTGACCAGCACGGACTTCCAGCGGCTGTTCCAAATTCCGTAGCCTATCTCTTTTTCTTTTGCAGTATCTGCACCGCCTAATACAAGAATTGACTTCTTATTAAAGATCTTAGTAAGAAATATCAAGATGGATGAATAAACGGATGCAAACCATGAGAAAGTAATATCTATATCCCTAATCCATTTTAAATATTTAATGATAATTTTTATCCCGGAGCCGATGAGAGGAATAACGGTATATGCTTTCTGTAAAGAATGAAGATCATTGGTAATAAAAGAAGTAGTGAAGGTTGAGGAAAATAAAATATTTGCTTTAGATTTCTGCAAATAGTTCTTTTATAGATTTTTTTAATAATTCAAGATTTTATGGAAATTTGAACTACCAATATAAAATTATTCTTTATTTTGCGGAAGTTTATTATTATGCCATACAAAGATAGATGAAAAATCCAAGAATACTTATAGCACGGCCTGACCGTATCGGCGACGTTGTCCTTTCTACTCCTATTCCGCGCGAACTGAAAAAAACTTTTCCCGGCTGTTTTATTGCAATTTTGGTAAGAGAATATACAAAAGACATCTATCTAAACAATCCTTATGTAGATCAAATAATTATTTATGAGGAAGCTCCGGGAAAAAATAGGATCAAAGCATTCTTTAAACTTGTGTCAGAAATAAAAAAATATTCTTTCACTCATTCCTTCATGCTTCTTCCCACTGAAAGACTGAACTGGATTTTATTCTTCAGCGGGATCAAATACAGAATCGGAGTCGGACATAAATTCTATCAATTCATTACGGGCACGAAAAGCGTACAGAGACATAAATATATCCCGCTCCGTCACGAAGCGGATTACTGCATGGATATGGCAAGGAAAATCGGTGTGGTTACCGGTAATCTGGATCCTGAAATTCATCTTTCGGAAATTGAAAAAAGAAAATCCCTTGAATTTCGAAACCGTTCTGCCGCAGGGAAAAAATATTTGATCGGGGTTCATTCTTCGCACGGCGGCTCATCGGCTAATTGGAAGCCGGCTAATTATAAAAAACTGATAGCAATGCTGCTCGAACAAAAAAACTTACAGGTTGTTGTTACCGATATTAATATACCGGATGAAATCAAAAATATTGAGGGAGTAATTTATCCCGAAATAAATTCTCTGAGAGATTTGATTATTTATATCCTTGCTTTAGATTTATTTGTTTCATCTAGTACCGGGCCGATGCATATTGCGGCTGCGTTGAAAGTGAAAACTATTTCACTCTTTTGCACACTGACAGCCTGTTCCCCCAAATTATGGGGTCCCCTGGGAAATGAAGCTCATATAATTTTACCTGAAGAAAATTATTGCACACACGTATGCAAAGGTGATCCGAAAAACTGCTGGTTCGAAGGTCCCGGCGGTATAACTGTTGGAACCGTTTTTAACAAAATTATGGAAATACTAAAATAGAATGCAGATCAGATCTGCGTTTATCCCTTAAATCTGCGTCACCTGCCTCGCGGCAGGCGGGTCTGCGTTCTATTCTTTTTAAAATTATTCAAATGAAAAAAATATTAATTGCTCCGAACAGTTTTAAAGGCTGCGCCGATTCGGTAACAATCTCAAATTACTTTAAAAAAAATTTAACTGATCTGAAGGATTATGAGATTATCATTAAGCCTGTTTCCGACGGCGGGGATGGTTTTCTAAATGTCTGCAGAGCAAATTTGGATTTAAAAGATATAGATTATTTTATCACTACTCCATTTGATGAATCTGTATTCAGATGCAGCATAGGTTATGATGAAAAAAATAAAACTATTTACATCGAATCTGCAAAAGTGCTTGGTTTAAATCTTATCCCTGCCGAAAAAAAGAATCCTGCTCTGTTAAGCTCAAAAGGACTGGGGGATCTGCTGAAAAATATTTCTGCAGATATTGAAACCAAAAAAATTAAAGCAGATATAGTAATTATCGGAATTGGTGGAACCGGCACAAATGATCTAGGTTTAGGTGCGGCTTCAAGGTTCGGATTAAAATTGCTGGATTCTTCAGATAAAGAATGTGATGTAATTCCGGACAATTATTCAACTGTCAAAAATCTTGAATGGAATAAAACCAATCTTCCTTTTAAAATATTCTGCGTAATAGATGTTGAAAATCCATTGGCGGGTGACAACGGAGCTTCAATGGCTTTCGCTAAGCAAAAAGGAGCTTCAGATGGCGATATTGAAATTATGGAAAAAGGTTTTATTAATATGATAAACATTTTTTCCGAAAAAGGATTAATAAAAAAAGATAATTTTTTGCCGGGAGCGGGAGGCGGATTGGCAGCCGGGTTATCAATCTTTTTTAATGCAAAAATTGTAACTGCAGAAGATTTTATAATGAAGAATTTGAGAATTGAAAAATTAAAAAATAAAATTGACTGCCTCATAACCGGCGAGGGATCATTTGATTCTCAAAGCATAATGAAAAAGGGGACCTGGATTCTCATCCAAAATTTTCAAAACTCGGTCGAAAAAATATTTTTGTGCTGCGGAATAATTGAACAGGGACTTAAATCCAAATTGAATCCTTCCATAATTTCCGTTGAGCTTTCTAAATTCTTTAACAGTGAGGAAGAATCCTTATTGAATATTGAAAAAGGAATAAAATCAGCCTGTAATCAAATAAAAAGAATTCTTCACATCGTTTGAGCTAAAGAATTTATAATTTTAACCTTCATCATTTTTTATTAACTTATTATATTTAATTAAATTATTTCAACCTGCCTTTATTCAATAAAACAATGGAGATTCTGATGAGCGATAATTTTGAAAAATTAGAGAAGCTTCAGGTTCCGGCTTTAGATGAAGTCCTAGGACTCCCTTTTAAAGTTCTTAAAGACGGATTTGTACGAGTAATTGATTATCTAGGAACTGATGAGTCTATCGTTCAAGCCGCAAGAGTATCGTACGGAAAAGGGACAAAGAAAATCCGCGAGGATGAAGCTCTTATCCGATACCTTCTGCGCCACCAGCATACAACTCCATTTGAAATGTGCGAAATTAAGCTGCATGTACGTGTTCCTATGGACTGCTGGCGCCAGTGGATACGTCACCGCACTGCAAATATAAATGAATACTCCACACGCTACTCAATTGCGATCGACTCAGCCGAAAGCACAAAGCCGGATGAATGGAGATTCCAGTCAACAACCAACAGACAGGGAAGCGCCGGATTTTTAGATTCTTCCATCGGCGAAAACCTGACCAAAGAAGAAGCGGAACTTCATGAAATGACAAGAAAAATTTATACTAAAAGAATTGAAGCCGGAGTAGCCCGCGAACAGGCCAGAAAGGATTTAACTCTTTCAACTTATACCGAAGCATACTGGAAAATCGATCTCCATAACCTTCTGCATTTCCTTGCATTAAGAATGGAAACAAATGCCCAGCTTGAGATAAGAAAATATGCGGAAACTATCTGCAACGAAATTGTTAAAAGATGGGTCCCCGTTACATGGCAGGCTTTCTGGGACTATATGATCAACTCAATGACTTTTTCCGGTCTGGAGATAAAAATAATTACCGCAATGCTTAGAGGAGAAAAAGATCTGGTTGACGGATTCGGAAAACAGTTCGGCTGGCTGAAAGAAGACGGAACTAAAAAAACCATGAACAGGGAGCTGTTTGAGTTCGAAGAAAAACTCGCAAAACTGAATATTGAATCTCCCTGGAAATCGGAAACTCTTATAGTAAATAATGCTTAAAATAATTATCGCTGCGGTGGCTCAAAACGGAGTTATCGGAAGATCAACAGGTGAAATGCCGTGGCATTCCAAAGAGGAATTCCAGCATTTTAAAAATACAACCATAGGTTTCCCCGTAATTATGGGAAGAAAAACCTTTGAATCCCTCGGAGGCCCCTTAAAAGGGAGGCTGAATATAATCCTCACCAGAGAAGTGAAATTTACAAACCACACTGAAGAACAAATAAAAGTATTATCTTCGCTGGATGAAGCTTATGATTTTTGCGAAGAAAATAAATTCGGGAAAATTTTTATTATCGGCGGAGGACAAATATTCC
>JBLNGL010000380.1:0-2956 GCA_050264735.1 Ignavibacteria bacterium
AGCTGGTTATAAATTTTTGTTGCCTCTGCTAGATTTTTTTCATCAGATCCGAACTGGTTTATCAATATATGAGAAGCTTTGGCTGCCTGATCCTTGGATTGAATAATATCCGCAACATGGAATAAAATGTAGCCTTCATTACCCGCTACAGGGCCCACTAAATCACCTTTTGATGAATTATAGAGAAGATCTGCTGCAGCAGGGGCAATTGCCGCTAAACTGATAGTGTCCATTGAGTACGGGACTGCAGAATAAATATCGATCAATTCTTTAAAGCTTAAAGTGTCATTTTTAAATTTTCCGGCAACATTCTCTAAGGTTTTTTCAATATTTAATGAATCATCTGCAGAAGATTTATTAGAGAATAATATATACTTTAATTTTCTCATTTCGGGTACTTTATATTGATCCGAATTTTTATTGTAATAGTCTTTCATTTCTTCTTCAGAAACTTTAACAGATGTATCAGGAAACTGCTCTAAAGAAATTAAAGCATATTCTACATTTATATTAATATTCTGATTTATGAAAGATCTCCGTATTTCATCGTCACCTATATTCAGTGTGGCTAAAAGCATGCTCTGGAGTTTTTCACCTTGCTTTGATTGACGCACTAAGTCCTCTGCGTTAACCAGCGCAGCTTTGTTCTGAGGATCGAAAATAGCTTGTTCATAAAGCTGCCGGTTGAATCTTCCCAAGGAATCAATAAAATTCTGCTTTAAAAACTGGGGAGGATTATCGCTTAGGATAGTTTGTGTTATTTCAGAATCGGAAACTGCAATACCGAATTTTTCCATCTGTTCCTCAAGCAAAGCCTGCGTCACCATCGCATCCCACACTTGTTCCCTCACCTGATCCATATTTTCTTCATCGATATCTTTACCGGTTTGCGCTTTTTGGCTTTCCCTCTGCCGGTCAACCGCTTCATTGAATTCCTGGTAAGTAATTTCCTTCCCGTTTATTTTGCCAATAACATTGCTTCTTCCGCCGCCAAGGGCTTCCAGAACATTTGAGTCCGAAATAACCATAAATAGAACAAATAGTGCACCTACTGTAATTATAAAGGCAGGTGCCAGACTTCTCATCCTGGCCATCATACCCATAAAAACTTTTTCTCCACGTTTATTGAATAATAAGTCAACAAAAATAGACACAGACCTGCGAAAAAGCAATGTAATTCAGGATCATTTAATAATCTAATTTTTAATTTTCATTTAAGTCAGCAGCAAATTGGAAAGATCTTTTCACTCTTTTTAAGAGTGAAAAACAAACTTATTTCCCTTAAAAATTCTACTGATTAAAACGCAATTTTATAAAAAAAATTAAACGGTTAGGTAGATCACTTAACCAATAAATTTTTCGTAATAATAATGATTTAACATAAATTCTTTAATGAAATTATTGAAAAGAATAACATATTGAGCTAAATTACATAATCATGAAAAAGATTTTTTTTTCCAAAATGAGCGGAGCAGGCAACGATTTTGTGGTTTTTGATTTTATTCCCGGAGAAAAATTACCGCTTTCAGAGGATTCAATTAAGAAAATATGCAATAGAAGAACCGGTATCGGTGCTGATGGAGTAATTACTTTCAGCAAATCGAATGGCCATGATTTTAATATGAATTACTATAATGCCGACGGATCAACCGGATCTCTCTGCGGAAACGGTGCAAGATGCGCCATATGGTACGCGGAATTAACAGGGAAAATCAAAAATCATAAGGCAAATTTTTCATCGAATGACGAATTATATTCCGGGGAAGTTCTGAATGAAGAGATGATTCAGTTTAATTTTAACGAACCTAAACAAATAAAATTAAACTTTAAAATAAAAGCTAATAACCAGGAGATAAACTGCAGCTTTATAGATACAGGGTCTCCGCATGTAGTTATAAAAGCATCTGAGATACTAAAAAATCCGGGGGACCGGCAATCAAGCTATAATGATATAAATCAGCTGCCTGTTGTTAGTATTGGCAGAGAAATAAGATACCTTAACGATTTTGCGCCAAAAGGCACAAATGTTAATTTTATTCAATACAAAGGTCCGAAAATTTTAATTAGGACTTATGAACGCGGCGTTGAAGACGAGACACTTGCCTGCGGAACAGGCAATGCAGCGTCGGCAATAACCGCCTGTTTGACAGACAACATTAATCCTCCCGTTTCATTGATTACAAAAGGCGGGGATGAATTGATTGTTAACTTTAGCAAGGACGGCCAAAGAATTAAAAATGTTTCCTTAACAGGGCCGGCAAAAGTTATTTTTACCGGGGAAATTCTAATAAATAATTTTTTTTAACACTCGGAGATCAAATGGGAAAAGTTATTTTTTCAATTCAGTATGAAGTAGAAAAACAAAAAAGAGAGGAATATCTTACATTAATTAAAGAGCTAAAGAATCTTCTCAAAGTAGATGGTTTGGAAACCTATTCAATTTATGAAGTTAAAGGGAAGCCGAACCATTTCCATGAGATTTATACATTCAGTTCTCCTGAAGCTTATGAAGCATTCGATGACGATATGAATGAAAGAATGAATATTTTAGTAAGTAAAATAAATGATCTCACAGCTGAAAACTCCACAAAATATACAACTCTTTATGAGATATCGGAAAATTAGCAGGGTATTTTACTAAGTTTTGCCCGCTTTTCTTATCTTTTTACCTGAAGAAGATATTATTTTTTATAATTCCTTTTAAAATTTTTATTGGAACTTTCCCAAAGAAAATTTATTTTGAATTATGAACAAAAATATCCACCGGGTTTACATCAGCTTCTTTTTTTTAATAGGGATAATAACTACACTGTTTTTTGCTGTCTACGGCTATTCATATTATATAACCTCAATAGAAAAAAGATTTTTTCTATCAAATCATGATTATCTGAAGCCCAGCGGATTATTAGGCCACGGAACCGGGATTGCCGGTTCTTTTATGATGATCTTCGGTGTT